>NZ_PJBM01000232.1:0-56937 GCF_002836075.1 Shewanella sp. GutDb-MelDb
ACCATATTTCCCCTCTAGATTCGATGTTACACACCATTTCTTTATCTATTTTTCTTCAGTACTTCCCAATTTCAACTATCCTTTAGTATGTTCTATTTTTGGATGAATCTCATGGCTGACGTTAGTCAATCGGCTTCACTTTCGAGTATTGCCGCCTACTTAAAGCTCACGTATCAATACGATCAACAAACTGCGCTTGTAGAAGCAAAAGAAGTCATGCAAAACTTAGTCAGAATGCGTCAAAAGGGTTTCATTACGGGTTGGTATTTCGACGAGCAAGGTCACCTTGAGTTGCTTCCTAGCGACACTGTGATGCACCAGATAAATCCGACTAAATAATACTCATCAATACCATTTAGCTCTGCTAGATATATTTGACATATAATCGCTATTTGCTTCAATCATCTGCTGTCTACTTCGATGTAGTAGCGTCGATATTGCAGAAGGCATAAATGAACCATATCGACAAGATATTAAACCGCGATAAATGCTCAAAGGCTTACGCCAACAAGCATAAAAAAGTCACTTTGTCAGAAAACCTCATTATCTCACTTCATAAAATGACCTCAGCATATCTAAAAAGCATCACTTAAAATTAGTTGTATTCACTTGAACTCAGGACGCTAATTGTTGATAGCATTTGACCTATTAGGGGTTAACTTGCCATCAAAGATGACATCTTTTATCCAGCACGATAATTAATACCAATTGCATTAAGTAAACATTTTTATTTACTTAACTTACTGTACATGTAATATTTAGCTATATCATTACCAGATAAAGCTAAATATGAAAAAGATGTCTACTCGCACGACTCAAGCTGAAGCAAAAAAAATACTGATGATCACTTTAATAGTGACGCTTATCAGTGTTGCTGGTATTGCCCTTCCCTACCCCATCTTAGCGCCGCTTTTCGAACAAGGTGAAAGTGCATTAACTCAGTTTCAAGGTCTACCTAAAGAGCTGTTGTTAGGCATCGTATTAGGTGTCTACCCCTTAGGCATTATTATAGGTAGTTCTTTTATTGGCGCTTTATCTGATAGTTACGGTAGGCGTCGCTTATTAACTCTCACCTTAGTGGGCAGTGGTATTGGCTATAGTGCAACCGCTTTCGCTGCACTCTCTGGTAACTTTGCGCTATTTTGTATCGCAAGGCTAATGACCGGAGTGTGCGAAGGCAATATTTCGATTGCCCGTGCAATCGCAGCGGACCTTCACCCTATCATCGATAAAACTCGCAGCTTTTCTCTCATTAGTGCAATGGGCTACGGTGGGTATTTATTAGGTCCTCTTATGGGTGGCTATTTAATTTATTCGGGGATTGAAACGGTATTTATTGTCGCGGCTATTGCATGTTTCTTATGCGCAGGATTAAGTCACTTCCTCATGCCATCAAGCCTAAACGAAACGACCAATGCACCAAGCAATGCTTCAAGCCTTGTACTGCTGCGCCAAGTTGATTTACGCCGTTTTTTTATGCTGTACTTATTGTTAACTATGGGAGTCAATCTCTACTACGAATTCTACCCCCTATTTTTAGTCAGGCAATTCAGCTACACCCCCGTAGATATTAGTTGGGCTACCGTATTCTTAACGGCATGTATGATTTTTACCAGCATTTGGATTAACCCAAAAATTCAGCAAACAATGTCACATGCTAGAGCAGGCTTAATGGGAGTCATTATCTTTGGCTCTGCCCTTACCGCGCTTCCCTTTCTCACCAGCCAGCTATATTTAATTTGTTTCGCACTAATGGGCGCAGGAATAGCCATTTATAACGGTTTCCTGCCAGTGTACTTATCGAATTCATACCACAACAACGCACAGGGACAACTGATGGGAATGTTGGTGACTATATTCTGCTTAGGTAACCTACTCGCTGCGGGACTTGGCAGTATATTGAGTATACTTGATGTGAAATGGGCTTTACTCAGTGGGGCTTTAGTCACATTTTTTGCAGCTGCGGTGTTCTTTCATGGCCATTACCGGGCAAAAATATGGCCACACCCCTCGAGTGCACCAGCTTAGATAAGTTAAGCAGCAATGGGCTATTTATCGAATGGTACCGAGTAACCCAGTGCACTTTAGTCGCTGGGTATTTCACATTGTCCCAATCCATAAAGATGGGCTTTAAAAACAGCTCAGCATAAACCCCGGTATTAATTAATATATGTTAAGCAGTAAATGACACTGGGCTTTTTGCATTCGCAGGCGATATTAACTTATTGACGAGTACAGCCAGTACACTCAAGCAAATCATTGAACCGAATACAACACCTTGCCAACCCCAATGTTGCCAAAAAGGTAACAAATAAGGTCCGCCAATGGCAGCGCCTAGATAGTAACTGCATAAGTACAGCGCTGTGGCTTTTGCACGATGTTGCTTAGCGATAAACGCAACCCAAGCATTACAACTGCTGTGAATAAGAAAAAAACCAAATGAGGAGACCAGAAACCCTATGTAGATGGTAATCACACTATCAAAAAGGGTAAATAGTGTCCCTAGCATTAACGCGAGAACTGACAAACTAAATACACGCTTAATGCCCAGTTTACTAATCCATTTGGCACTACGATACGATGCATATGTACCGCTTGAATAACAAAGGAAGATCAAGGTTACCTCAAAAGGTCCCTGCATGAAGGGGCTCGCCATTAAATGCAGTTGTATATAGCTAAACTGATTGACCATCACCATGAATGCGACGCCACCTACAAGATAAATCAATCTCAACTTTGGGTTAGCTAGATGATGATAAAATCCTTTTAAATCTGATTGCACAGCCAATTTTCCAAGTCCAAGCTTAGGCTTAACAAACTGACTGTCAGGTAACATCGTTGCAGCGAGTATCGTGCCAATGAGCGATAAAGCAGCCAACAGCGCCATTGCCTCATGCCATTGCAAATATTCAGACATCATACCGCCAAGCAACCTACCAGTTATACCACCAACACTGTTCGCTGCAATATAAATGGCCCCCGCTTTTAACAGCACATTGCCACCAAGCTCATCTTTAAAATAAGCCATTGCCATCGCGGGCACTGAAGCGAGTAAAACCCCTTGTACCATTCGCAATGCAACAAGTTGACTGAAATCACCAATAAATATTGCAATTATATCCACAATAACGAGCAGATAAAGGCTAATAATGATCGGGCGTTTACGGCCGATACGATCTGACAGAACTGCAAACAGTAGCAACGAAAATGCCATCGTGAAGCTTGTCACCGATAACAATAAAGTCGCATGTGTTTTTGACACCGAAAATGACTCGGCAATAAGCGGTAGCATTCCCTGAACAAGATACAAATTGATAAAAATAACAATCGAAGCAATAGATAAACCGCCAATTAATTGTAGTTCGCGCTTATCGTTAACCTGCACAGCAGTATTGCTCATAATAATATGACTCTTCACAACGTTGTCTCAGTCCGATGATCATAGCAATGCTAGTTACATAACGATAATAACTAAAAACAGCTCTATTCATTGATTTTTGTTATGGAAAGTTAACTTCAAAATTGGCAGTATAAGCACTCGAGAACAAAACATTTCGTCGTTCCGCCTTAAGTGGGTTTGCTATGGATATAAAACAGTTAAAACATCTTGATGCATTGATAACCTCAGGAAGCTTTACTAAAGCCGCGCAACAATTAAACATAGCGCAACCAGCACTGAGCCAGAGCATAAAAAGGTTAGAAGACTCACTCGGAGTCACCTTAGTAGACAGAGGCGCCCACAAACGCAGTAAGACGCTTTCTTTAACGGCAGAGGGACGTGCACTACATCAACACGCAACGCTTATTATTAAAAATATGGCGCAAGCAGAAGCCCATATCAAAGCAATGGCGAACTTAACCAAAGGCGAGGTCAGAGTAGCCGTTCCTGGTATGCTAGGCTCTTTCTATCTGCCAAGTCGGTTAATGGCTTTTAGGCATCAACATCCGGACTTGAAGTTATCATTATTTGAAGGTGGTACTCGTGACACGTTAAAAATGCTGCTACGAGAAGATGTCGATATCGCCATCATTACCGCCAACGATTTGAACGAAAACTTTGAAAGTCATCTTTTACTGCAAGAACAGATGGTCGTTGCCGTAGGTAAACATCATCCGTTAGCCGATCAAGCTTCCGTGCCCCTTGAACAGTTTTTTCAACACGATTTAGTCCTATTTAAACAGGGATACTTTCATCGAGAATGGATGCTTGCACAGGCTGAGCTATTGGGCCTCAATGCCAGTATTGCGTTTGAAACTAATCTTATCAATCTTATCAAACAAGTGGTTGCCCAAGAGTATGGGATTACCAGTGTTTTAGAGATGGTGATTGAACCGCATGATAATATATTGGCAAAGCCTTTTGAACCGCCAGTGTATTTAGACCTACATATAGCTTGGAAAAAACAACGCCCAATCAGTAAAGCCGATCGGGCGTTTGTCGAATTCTTAATGCAAAACCGCTAGAAATGGCCGCTAAACATTAGCCTATACCGCGTCGTGTTGATTCTCGGGAATCGCATCAATAAAAACTTGTTGAGCTAAGCAATGTGCATTAACCCGTACAATATTAGGAAATAACGTCATATCAACGTTAAATCGCTCTGCGTTATAAACTTGCGGCACCAGACATAGGTCAGCTAACGTGATGTTATCGCCAAAACAGAAATCACCACTATATTGTGCCAATTGCTGTTCTAATGCAGCAAACCCCTGATTTACCCAGCTGTGATACCACGCCGTTTTTGCGCTATCGCTAGTCTCTAATTCTGCGGCCAAATACTGCAATACTTTTAAGTTATTCAAAGGATGAATTTCACACGCTACCGTCAGCGCCATCGCTCTTACAATGGCTTTGTCAAAAGCACCGATAGGTAAAAGTGGACTATTGCTATACTTATCTTCAAGGTACTCGATTATCGCAAGTGACTGCGTTAACACCCACTCTTGGCCATCTTCATCTGTTGTCACCAATGTAGGCACCAACTCCTGTGCATTCAAGGCAGTGTATTGAGACTGATGTTGCTCACCACCATTTTTGACTAGATGAACAGAAATTTGCTCAGCAGTTAGTCCTTTGCAATTAAGCGCGATACGCACACGGTAAGCAGCGCTTGAACGCCAGTATCCATATAATTTCATCATTGTTAAATTCCCCATTATATCAATTGCACTGACTTACAAGCGAGCAACCAATATCTCATCAATACGTATTGAGTTGAAGCCTGAGCGCTTCTGTATTAACGACTTATTTAATGCCATTGGTATTATCTAAACCCAACAGCCTAAAAATAAAAAAGAGCTAACTCTTTACGAATTAACTCTTCATGTTGCTAAGTACATCAATGACTTAGGCTAAAAATCAAGCTTTATACTCAACAACCTGCTGGTCAATTGTGCCAAATATTGAATGCTCATTTTCATCAAGCATTTCAATACGAACACGGTCGCCAAAGCGCATAAATGGCGTCGATGGCTTACCTTCTGCAATGGTTTCAAGCATACGAGTCTCAGCAAGACAGCTTGAGCCGGCACTGCGGTCATAGTTAGAAATCGTTCCAGAACCAATAATGGCACCAGCCCCTAAAGGACGACTCTTAGCCACGTGAGATACCAATTGGCTGAAGTTGAACGTCATGTCGACACCCGCGTTTGGACGACCAAACAGTTCATTATTCAGATGAGTGATTAATGGCAGATGTACTTTACTATCTTGCCACTTGTCGTTTAGCTCATCCGGCGTTACCGCTACAGGTGAAAAACTACTTGAAGGCTTAGCTTGGAAGAAACCAAAACCTTTGGCTAATTCACCTGGGATCAAGTTTCTTAGGGACACATCGTTAACCAGCATTAACAGTTTAATGTGCTTAGCTGCATTTTCTGTTGTAATTCCCATTGGTACATCATCGGTGATCACGGCAATTTCAGATTCAAAATCAATGCCCCACTCTTCACTCGCTAATAGGATGTCGGCTTTAGGTGCAATAAAACAATCTGAGCCACCTTGATAAACTAACGGATCTGTCCAAAATGTTGCTGGCATCTCAGCCCCACGAGCCTTACGTACCAATTCAACATGGTTTACATAAGCACTACAATCGGCCCATTGATAAGCTCTTGGAAGCGGTGATAGGCACTTAGCTTCGTCAAATGCGATTGCGTTATCCATCAAACCTTCGTTCAATGCATCATAAAGCTCAACCAACTGTGGGTTAAGTAGATCCCATGCATCTAGCAACTGCTGCATAGTATGAGCAATAGCGGGCACTGCAACCGCTTTAGTTAGATCTCGGCTAACTAACATTAACTGGCCGTCACGGCGTCCATTATCATAACTTGCTAACTTCATACTCACTCCTAATAAAATGTGGCTAGCTGATTATCCCAGCTTTTGCATGCTGTTTTAAATGGATCAAGCTGACACCTAAATCTACTTTGCATAGAAATATGCATTAACTATGGCAATAGTGGAATAGCGTGAGCCAAATCACATTTATGTAGAATGGCCCCTAGTTTGTAAACATATGATTACAGCCTATATAAAATAGGCTGTAATGGGGGTTATTGATGATTTATCGCTGCTAAAGCAAGCAATGACTGGCAACCCGTTGTTACAAGGTTTTTTGCTTACTTATTTTGTATTCACGCAACTTATTCGCAATAGCAGTGTGAGACACTCCTAACTTTTTAGCTAATTGGCGTGTACTTGGGTAAGCAGGATATAATCGACGCAGTAAACTGGCTTCAAATTGCTTCATCGCTTGCTCAAGGCTGCCCTCGAATTGATGATCAAAATAGCCAAAACCTTCAGCATATGATGGTAATTTAAGCTGATCTACCGTCAATTCCGCACTGCCATCCCACATTGACACAGCCCTAAAGATGGCATTTTTAAGCTGACGTATATTGCCAGGCCAAGCATAACCCAGCAGATGTTCACGGCACGCACCTGAAATACGACGAATTGGAATAGATAATTGCTGGCTATAATGCTCCAAAAACATTTCTGTCAGTGGAATAACGTCAACTTTTCTCTCGCGCAAAGATGGCACATGAAAGCCTAATACGTGGATACGGTAGTAAAGATCTTCTCTAAATTCACCACTTTGACAAAGTTCAGCTAGATTTTTTTGCGTCGAACAGATAATCCGAACATCACTACGCACCTCTTCATCGCCGCCAACACGTCTAAATGTACCGTCTTGTAAAAAGCGTAATAACTTAACTTGTGCAGATCGAGACATCTCAGCGATTTCGTCTAAAAAGACCGTTCCGCCTTTGGCTTCTTCAAAAAAGCCGCGTTTAACCACACTGCCATTACTCACATAGCCAAATAACTCTTCTTCGGCTGCGCTGTCTGGCATAGCGGCGCAATTAATCGCAATAAAAGGTTGATCACGGCGCATACTGGCGTCATGACACGCTCGTGACATCAACTCTTTACCGGTCCCTGTTTCGCCGGTGATCAATAATGGCGCGTCTAACTGAGCCATTCTACGGGCCTGCACAAGCACCTCTTTCATCTTATCGCTTGTGGCTAATACATTTTCAAAACCTGCTGTTTGGTTTTGCAACGCATTAAACTGTTTACCTAAACGGGCCGGTGACTTTAAAGACACCACAGCACCAGCAAGAATCGGGTTTTCACTACCGTCCGGTAAATAGATAGGTAACATTTCGGCCAGATATTCGTTCTCACCAATATTGACCCGGGTCGCTTGCGCCAGCACGGTTGATTCGCTCAACCAACGGCTAAAATTGAAGCCTTGTACCCAGTGACCAATAGATTCTTCGATGACCTCATGTTCAGCCATACCGATAATATGCAAAGCCGATTCGTTCACAATACGAATACGCCCTTTTATATCGAGGGAAAATACCGAATCAGGCAACGTCTTTAATAAGGTTTTTAACGCGTAATGCTCTTGTTCTGAAGGCATAAAGGAGACGGTTCGTACATCATGTACACCTTCTACTTTGCGGATGAGCGGCAGTAACTCACTGAGCATATCAAAACTAACCTCAGCAAATTGCAGATACAGAAAACCCTGATTGCTAGCATCGATAGCAAACAAGTTGATCCCATAATCTTCCATTATCAATAATATATCTTTCGCTAGACCGACTCGGTCCAAACAGCTGACTTCCAAGCGCATACTATTGCAGTTCCCTTTTCTAAATAATTGTTATTGGGATAAAACTAATTGCATTAACTATTTAATGGCCTTTGAAGCTAATTTAGTGGCAGCATCAATGGACAAACACCGACCCACTTTCTACGAATCGCAGACAATCAAATAGTTAATAAAACTGATAAGAAGCTAGTAACCAGCATTAAGCGACGCTAAGCTCTGATCCAATAAGAAGAACAGATAACTGTTAAGCATATTTCGCCTATACGTTAAAAGGTTATGAGGGTTGTGGCAAGGCTTGTTTACAGCAGATTTGTAACATAAAGAAAAAAGAAGCGTGCCAGCAACGCTGGCACGGCATAAAACTAGTCAGCTAATAATCCATCTGTTTTGGCAGCCATAATAAAATCGTTCTTGTGCAGCCCCTTAATTGAATGAGACCACCATGTCACCGTCACTTTTCCCCACTCGGTCAAAATGCCTGGGTGATGAAATTCAGCCTCTGCAAGATCGGCGAGCTTATTGGTGAACGCCATTGCTAACTTAAAATTCTTAAACTTGTACACACGCTCAAGCTGCATAATGCCGTCACGTACTTCTACAGTCCAGTCAGGGATCATACGTACAAGTTCACCCAGCTCGGCATCACTCACTTTAGGCGCATCTGCTTGACAGGCTTCACACTTCATTTGGGCTAATTCAGTCATTATCTTTCCTTTAATTCTGTAATTTAAATCGTATTTAGCCCGCTTTAGCAGGATACGTTGCTGCAAATAATCCAAGCTGCTGGGCTTTCTTTACTGCGCCCATAATATCCATTTCAGCGATACCATCGAGATCACTAATACTGTTTATTGCATAATAGATGGGTTGCATAATATCGATACGATAAGGGGTTCGCATCACATCGACCAGATCGAACGGTCTAATTTCAGGCTCATTGCCCATCACAAAGAGTGTTTCACCAGGCGAGCTTATAATACCGCCACCATAAATGCTCAGGTCATTATTAGTTGCGCGTATGATGCCAAACTCAACAGTAAACCAATAAAGTCGTGCTAAGAAAACACGTTCCTCTCTGCTTGCTGCTAATCCTAATTGGCCATAAAGATGCGAAAAATGGGCAAACGATGGGTTGGTCAGTAATGGACAATGTCCGAATACTTCATGAAAAATATCAGGCTCTTGCAAATAATCGAGTTCTTCACGACTTCGAATAAAGGTCGCTACAGGAAAAGACTTATTCGCTAGCAGTTCAAAAAACTTACCAAAAGAGATAAGCGCCGGTACTGCCGCCGTTTTCCATCCTGTCGTTTCTTGTAGAACAGCATCAATTTCACTTAGCTGCGGGATCCTATCGCTTGGTAATGCCAGGCGCTCAAGTCCATCGAGGTAAGCTTGGCATGCACGGCCAGGTAAATTGACAAGCTGTCTTGCATAAAGCTCTTGCCAGATCTCATCTTCGTCTTGTGGGTACTGGATACGGCCACTTGCATCAGGCAAGTGAGCGATATACTTCGTTAGTTTGCTCATGGTGATAAAAACACTCGTAACTATTGCCTGCCTCCATAGTTAACCAAACTCGGTTTTTTGTTAACTAGATCACAGTTTATTCTTTACTCGTTACGGCCGACTTAATGTAACGAATAAATTACATATCTCTATCCACGCCGATTAATGCTTTTATTAACAGTGTATTTAATGTACGCCTATGTTTACATCTTGCTTGGATTTATAAAGCCAAACCATAAAATACTTCACTAAAAAGTGTAGAAGCGAGCTTTAACCCTGTACAGCCTTACATTACTGAGCAAAGAGCCTTAAGGACATTGAATACTCGCTAAACAATATACGATGAAAATATCGCCTTACAAGCGTCAAATTTAATTAATATCAATCAGCAGCGCCAAAATCAAAGCACACATCATATTAATTCAGTATAGAATAGTGATACAGCATTAATCCGTTGATAGTAAAAGTAGGAAGATAATGAAACAACATAAGATTCTAAAAGCAGTTATCCCCGTCGCAGGTCTTGGTACACGGATGTTACCAGCAACAAAAGCGATGCCTAAAGAGATGCTGCCCGTTATGGATAAACCCCTTATCCAATATGTTGTAAAAGAAGCTATCGCAGCGGGGATTAAAGAAATTGTTCTGGTCACCCACGCCAGTAAGAATTCCGTTGAAAACCATTTCGACACCAGTTTTGAGCTTGAAGCCCACCTTGAGCGTCGAGTGAAAAGACAGTTACTGGCAGAAGTGCAATCAATCTGCCCTGCTGATGTGGCCATTATCAGTGTGCGTCAGGCGCAAGCAAAAGGTTTAGGCCATGCCATTCTTTGTGCTAAAACTATTGTTGGTGATGCCCCTTTTGCAGTGTTATTGCCTGACGTTATTGTCGATGATGCTAGCTGTAATTTAGCCAAAGACAATTTGGCACAAATGGTTGCATTATATGACGAAACCGAAGTCGGCCAGATAATGGTTGAAGGCGTGCCACACGATCAAGTCAATCAATACGGTATTGCAGACATTGGTGGCAAAGAGTTAAAACCAGGTCAATCACTTCCGCTTACTCAATTAGTTGAAAAACCAGATGTTGATGACGCACCGTCTAATTTAGGTGTCGTTGGTCGTTACGTCCTTCCAGCTAACATTTGGAAGTACCTAGCAAAGACTCCAGCGGGTGCTGGTGACGAGATTCAATTAACCGATGCGATTGCCATGCTAATGGAAAATCAAACGGTTAATGCCTATTACATGCAAGGTAAAAGTCATGACTGCGGTAATAAGTTGGGCTATATGAAAGCCAACGTAGAGCATGCACTGCGCCATAAAGATATTGGTCCAGAGTTTGCCAAGTATTTAAAAGACATAGTGAAAAGTCTTTAATACTTATTTCACTTCATGAGTAAAAAAACAAAGTAGTAAAGGATATTAAGATGACAATTTTGGTAACAGGTGGTGCTGGTTATATCGGCACGCATACAGTAGTCGAACTGCTTAACAGCGGCAGCGATGTAGTGATCGTCGACAATCTAAGTAACTCTTGTGTCACTGCATTAGAGCGCGTCGAGACAATCACGGGTAAATCGGTAACCTTTTGCCAAGGCGACATTCTGAATAAACCTTTTCTACAAAAGGTGTTTACCGACCATGAAATTGAGTCTGTCATTCATTTTGCAGGCTTTAAAGCGGTTGGTGAATCTGTAGAGCAACCGCTTCGTTACTATGAAAACAACGTTACTGGCACCATTGTTTTATGCCAAGTAATGCACGAGTTTAACGTCAAGAATTTAGTCTTTAGCTCTTCCGCAACGGTTTATGGCGATCCAGCATCCTTGCCGATAACGGAAGATTTCCCAACCAGTGCCACTAACCCTTATGGGCAATCGAAATTGATGGTTGAACATATACTCACTGACCTACACTACTCAGATCCTAGTTGGAATATTGCCCTACTAAGGTACTTTAATCCTGTTGGCGCTCACGACAGTGGTTTGATTGGTGAAGATCCAAATGATATTCCCAATAACCTAATGCCGTTCATTACCCAAGTCGCGGTAGGAAAACGAGAGCAACTCAGTGTGTTTGGTAATGATTACGATACCGTTGATGGCACTGGTGTGCGTGATTACATCCACGTGGTTGACTTAGCTATTGGTCATTTAAGAGCACTTGATAAACTCCGCACCCAGCCGGGTCTAGTGACTTATAACCTCGGCACAGGTCAAGGCTATAGTGTGTTAGAAATGGTTAAAGCATTTGAAAAAGCCAGCGGCACCGTCATAAAATATCAATTGGTTGCAAGACGAGCAGGCGATATAGCCGCTTGTTATGCTAATCCACAAAAAGCCTTAACGGAGCTTAATTGGCAGGCAACGCATAATATTGATGATATGGCACAAAGTAGTTGGCATTGGCAGTCAAGTAACCCTAATGGCTATAGCAGCTAAGCAAACAATACGTTTAGTTAGTTGTGCATTTACGCACTATCGACATAACCAAGAGTACAGCGGATGAACAGTATCAATCAAAGTCGACGTCGTCTTTTTAATCGCAAAAAGAATGATGCCGTTCATCTTCCTTGGGTGAAAAAAGACATCGAGTTTACCGATGAATGCACCCGCTGCAATAAATGTATTCAAGCGTGTGAAACCAACATCATCATCAAAGGTGATGGTGGTTTTCCCGAAGTCGATTTTAACATTGATGAATGTACTTTCTGTCAGCGCTGCGTTGATGTTTGCCCAGAACCTTTATTTACCGACACCAGCGCTGCGCCTTGGGAAGTCACCGCCTCAATACAAGACACTTGCATGGCCTATCAAGGCATATGGTGCCAAAGCTGTAAAGATGCCTGTGATGCAAGCGCTATTAGCTTTACCATGGCGATAGGTAAAGCGCCTCAACCTAACATCGATGTTGATGCTTGCACGGGTTGCGGTGCCTGCGTTGCGCCTTGTCCGTCCGATGCTATATTGGTAAAACCCTGATTAAAAATAATATTTTTCATACTAATATCCCTTGCCATAAATCCTTTTCTCCAATGAACACTAAAGCTTAGCCCTCTCCCATGCTGTAGAGCCAAAATAATGACAGCGAGTGCCAAATATAAGTGGTTTTTAAATGTTTTTTTTCAAGGTAACATCAAGCTACCTTGACTAACAGCGACGCATTTATGTTTAAAAGAAAAAGAAGCGGTGGGCTCACTTATATTGCCCAAGGAACCAAACTGACGGGAGAAAGTGAATTCAGCGCCGAGGCATTAGTCTCTGGTGAAGTTTATGGTGACATCCAATCCACAAGTAACATCACCATTGAACAAGATGGCCTAATCGATGGCGTATTGAATTGCCAAGAACTGCGAGTATCAGGCACCTTTCGTGGAAAATTAAACTGCAATAAGCTCAATATAACCAGTACTGGGGTTGTTGACGGTGAAGTGGCTTGTCAATCGATGGAGATTTTTGAAGGCGGCCAGTTTATAGGAATGCGTGTTCGTGACGAAATAGCCTTCTTACCCGCCTCTTCAGTAGACAAACAAGAAGCCGTTAAACCAGCACAAATTGAAGATGCACAATTATCCACTAGCTGATGATGAGCTAAGAACTAAGTTTATAAAACAACAAGGCTTTATAAACTTAGTTTTTATATTATTAGTTGTTTTAGCTCTATCCTTTTATAGATTGAATATTTATCCGCTTCAATTAGCTCTATTGACCAAAGCCAACCTTTGATACTCGCGCACTAGCGCCATAAACTCGTCCGCAGGCCTATCTAAAGCATCTGTAGCGATATAAAGATGAAAACCTAAATGACTGCCCAATATACGGCATCGATGGCCAAACATAGCCAGTACGCCTTTATAACGACTATCGTCTTCAATAAAAGGGGTGAACTCTTCACTCATTTGGTTTTCTAATGTCGATAGATCTTCATCTTGCGCCGACGCAGTCATCAATAGCGGCCTTTGCTCGGTCAGCAACCCCGAAGCTAAGCGCAATGAGATGCAGTCTAAGATTGGACCTATTAATTTAAGTTTTATCCCTACATAGGGCAAAGTGAGTGTCTCCACGCCTTGAATCACCCTTGGCTGATCAAATCTTTGAATATTATCCCAATCTATTTTAACCTCACCACGGCGATGAAAGTAGCGGATCCCATCGGGATCAATACTTACCGTCACTTCAGGCTCAAATATCTTAGAGACACCGAGCACCGCTGAAATAGCACCAAAAGCGAAACATACAATGCCAGGTGCAAATAGATGGCTGCCGTTAATAAAGAGTCCTATCCCGATAGCAAGCCCTGTGATACCGGCAAACGTCAGCGTAAATCCATTACGTTTATTCTCGGGTTTAATGAGCAGCGGTTCTAAATTCAATACTTCCAAAGTGGTGTCTACTATAAGTTGATTAACATAAAATGACTTTAGAGCCATCTGTGGCTCGTCGGGATGACGAGTAACAATCTCGCCAAAATATCAGGCCTTAATATTCACTCCCGACGCTAAGATGAGTAGCCTTACTATGGATTACATCGCGACTCAAATTACACGCTTTAGTTTAAACCAAAGTAAACCGAGATACTCGTGGATAGCACGCTGTGACGATAACAAACTTCCAGCATCAAAATACCACCAATAGGTTTTTCGTTGAGCGAAATCCGTCGGCGCAGCTGTTACATTTAATCCAGCATGTTCAAATATCGCCATAGAACGCGGCATATGACTTGCTGAGGTCACCAAGCGAAAAGGCGCATCCACCACTTCCCATTGCATATACTGAGCTTCTTCTATGGTGTCTTTTGCTAGCGGAAACTTAATAATAGAATTTGGGTTGACTCCAAGCTCTACCGCAGCATCAAACATAACATCGGCATGGGCTCTTTTGTTAGTCCCTCCGCTCCAGCCGCTGACCACCAGCTTACAGTCTTCACCTAAAGAGAGTTGTCTTATCCCTTCACTCAAACGGGCCAATGCAGTATTTGATAACTGTTGCACCGCAGTATGATTGTCAGCCTCGTCATGACCGCTGCCTAACACCATCACTAAGCAACCTTTACCTATAGGCTCATTATTCACAGGGTACTTATCTTCTAGCGGGGCTAATAGTGTGTTGCTGCCCATACTGCTGCACAGAATAATTAATATCCCCCCCGCCATCGCTAACAGGCTTTTTGCTAACTTTCGATTACGGATCACAACAAAACTAAGGACAATAAAGATGATCACCAAGGGCACTGGCATAAATAGCTGAGAAACGATCTTCTTTAACAAAAACATGAGATAAAACCAGAAAGGATTAAACAGAACTGTAAGCTTAGCATGCTTCTCAAGTGGTAAGGTTAGCGATTATTCTTGGCCGTCACCTTCAAAAAGGCAACATAAAGCATGTAGTAAGAGATAAAAAAGCCATATATTCGATATGACTTCGTCGTGAGCTTTGGCGGTAAAACATCGCGCGCTCTATATCTCGTGCTTGCTCCAAAGCCAAGCTGCACCACGAACGCCAGATGATCCGCCATACATATTTTGCACTACAGGCGTTCGACATTCACCGCCAAGCACATATTTAGATAGCATATCTGGCAGCAATGGATAGAGTGCTTCAATATTAGAGACACCACCACCAAGCACTATCACATCAGGGTCTAAAATATTAATCACATGGGCCAGTGAACGCGCTAACCTATCGATGTACCGCTCAAATGCCTCTTTAGCAAGTACCTCTCCGGTTTCAACTCTTGCAGCGATTTCAATTCCGCTTGTCGCATCGCCGCCCGCCTGCTTATAGTCACGTACAAATCCGGTACCAGAGATAAAGGTTTCAATACAGTTTCGATTACCACAAAAACAAAGGGTCGAATTAAACTCATCAGCACTCATCCATGGCAGAGGATTATGCCCCCATTCGCCACCAATGCCATTACCGCCACCATGAACTTTACCATTGATGGCAAGCCCTCCTCCGCAACCAGTACCAATAATTACGCCAAAAACAACACCTTTACCGGCTGCTGCGCCATCCATAGCTTCAGACACAGCAAAGCAATTAGCATCATTAGCAACTCGCACCTCTCGGTCGAGGCGTTGACCTAAATCGGCATCCAGTGGATGGCCATTGATCCAAGTTGAATTGGCATTTTTTACTAAACCAGAATAAGGTGATACCACACCTGGGATCCCCACACCAACAGTGCCAGTTTCGCTAAGTTGAGACTCGGCTTCATTAATCAAGGCTTCTATCGCATCTAAGGTCGCCACATACTCTTTGGGCGTAGGGACACGTTTACGAAAAAGCTCTTCGCCTTCGTGGTTCAATGCAACCAACTCAATTTTTGTACCACCAAGATCGACGCCAATCCGTAACATTTAACCCTCTCTCATAATCGTAGTGATCATCATTCTAATGATGATATTGAGGCAACATGCATTAGTGCACAAAGCCCTTAAGCCTATCTTATTGAACGCTATTGTTTACACTCTAATACTTAAAAGCTAACCCTCAAACATATGACTTAAACACTCATGTTTAAATCATATTACCTAGACCCAGTGCGGCGCATAAGCAATAAAATATGGATTCAAAATATCTGACTTTTGGTTGTAATCCAGTGCAGTTTCACTGCCATATTGCAGCACTTTTCCACCAGCACTCTCTAACACGGCTTGGGCCGCTGCAGTATCCCACTCGCTCGTCAGACCTAATCGTGGATATATATCAGCTTCGCCTTCAGCCAGTAAACAGAACTTAAGTGAACTGCCCACACTCTTCATTTCATGCTCGCCAAGTGCTTGCAAATAAGTCTGTAAACCTGGACTAATATGCGAGCGGCTGCCGACAACCCGTGGTACGGCTTGCTTATCCAAGTCTATTTTAACCAGTGGTCGTTGTGTGCCTGCTTGTTTCAACCAAGCACCACCATCATGACTGCCAAAGTAACATTTATCTAAAACAGGAGCATAAACAACACCTGCTATCGCTCGCCCTTGATGAATAAAGGCGATGTTAACGGTAAACTCACCATTTCGTTTTATAAATTCTTTGGTACCATCCAATGGATCTATTAACCAGTAAGACTGCCATTGCTTTCTTTCATCCCATGCAATGGTAGTTGACTCTTCAGACATAACCGGAATATTCGGCGTTAGCTTAGCAAGTGCGGCAACGATGACGTTATGACTTGCTAGATCGGCGGCGGTAACAGGGCTATCATCCGATTTAACATCAATAGTAAAATCATCTGTCGCATAAACCGTCATAATTGCATCACCTGCAGCGACAGCAATATCGACTATTGATTCCAACCAAACGGGATTGAAAATGGCTGTTTTACGGTTGCGTTGTTCTGCTGACGTTTCTGTTTCAATCCGACTCAAGGTGCTCTCTCTTATGCTTAATATTCCCAGCCGACCATTATGCCATCGACACAAAACAAAATTTAATAACCAATTGCTCAATCTCGGTCTAAAAGATACTAAGCCAGTCTCATAAACAAAAATAGTGTTAGCGCTATGTTGCATTCGTATTCAATCGCTTTATTCAAATTACATTTCGTGATACCTGCCATTTATCGCCACATCAAGCTTAATAGCAAACTCGCCTGTTGGACTTAGCATCGTTTTGCCACCCGCTTTTGATACTTGTAACTCAATGCCATCATAAATTGAGCTGCCACCCTGAAAATCAGCAAGTTAGCATACAACTGAATTATCGAGACCTCGCTTTTGGGGGCGATAAATCAAATAATTGGTTAGCGTTTGACGTCTTACTGGGCTCTAGTTTGGACGACATTCATTTGCGATCTACTTTTACACTAAAGTAAATTTATTCTTGCGGATATAACTCGCACAGTAAACCGGTGATCCATTGATGAGTCTGAGTTTGGCTTGAACGTTGATGCCATGCGGCCACAACCTCAAAATGGGGTAATGGCTCAGGTAATGCGACTTCAGCTAATTTATCATTTGGTAACATACGTGATGGTAAAAATGCCAAAATCCCCATTGCCTCGATGCAATCTGGCGCGGCTGAAAAACTCGGTAATGACATAATTATATTACGCTGGAAACCCTTGGCAGCGAACCATTCGTCTGCGGAGCCCTTTAGGCTTGCGCGTGAAGGTGAAATAACTAATTGTGGCGCTGCAGCGATTTCTTTTAAACTAAGCCCCTGATACTTATCAGCAATGCCCTTAGCGGCAACACAAACATGACGTTCTTCATACAGTAACATTGAAGGGCAAGTTATCGGAATAAACGCTGGAAAGGTTAATGCTAAATCAATCTCACCTGTGGCCATTAGCTGATTTAAATTATCAGATTCAAATCGACGAATGATTATTTTTAAATGCGGGGCCTGCTGTCTAATTTCCACCAGTAAAGACGGTAAAACAGCGCGCATCGCATAATCTGAGGCACTGATTTTATAGACCCCATTTAAGCGTTGTGGGTCAAACTCAGCCACTTCAGTTAATTCACCAATGGCCATTAATATCTGTTGAACTTTAGGGGCTAACTCTTGCGCTTTTGGGGTTGGAACAACACCATGACTGCTACGAATGAATAACCGATCTTGGAATATATCGCGGAGTTTTTTCAGTTGTTCACTCACCGCTTGCTGGGTGATCCCTAACTTAACCGCTGCCTTAGTTAAGCTATGTAATTGTAATAGTGCCGCTAACACCCTTAATTGTTTTATTTCCAGCTTACTGATATCAGCCATACTTGTTTCTCATACACACTTTACTTGATTTTCATTGTACCTAAGCAAGTATATAGTTCAACTCATTCGCCACACCATGATAAAGACCCTAATGAACAATGACATTTTATTCACGCCAACTAAACTCGGCGATCACGTTTTAAAAAACCGTATTGTAATGCCACCATTAACCCGTTCACGTAGTACCCAGCCTCACAATATTCCAAATGAATTAATGGCTAAGTACTATACGCAACGCGCTTCTGCGGGGTTTATGGTCACCGAAGGCACTCAAATTGAACCTCGTGGTCAAGGTTATGCATGGACACCGGGGATTTACTCAGATGAACAAATCGAAGGTTGGAAAATAGTCACTAAATCGGTGCATGATGCCGGCGGTATTATCTTTGCTCAGCTTTGGCACGTTGGCCGTGTTTCACATACCAGCTTGCAACCCGATGGCGCAGCACCAATCGCCCCCTCTGCAATCAGAGCGGATAATGTAAAAGTGTTCATTGAAACAGGTCCTGGTGAAGGGGCATTAGCAGATCCAAGCATGCCACGTGAACTATCAACTGCTGAAGTAAAAGAACTCGTCGCCCTTTATGCTCAAGCTGCTCGCAATGCCATGGCTGCCGGTTTTGATGGTGTTGAATTACACTGTGCCAACGGTTATTTAGTGAATCAATTTATTTCTGAGCACAGTAATAAACGATCTGATGAATACGGCGGAAGTTTAGAAAACCGTTTACGATTCTTAAAAGAAATCACTCAGGCAGTTGCAGATGAAGTGGGTAAAGAGCATGTAGGCGTTCGATTTGCACCACTGTTTGCCACTACTGACGATGTGCGTGTTTATCTTGGTTTAGTTGAAGAAAATCCACATAAAACTTATATCGAAGCCATTAAAACTATCGAAAATATCGGTATTGGTTACCTGTCCTTGGCAGAAGCTGATTGGGAAAATGCACCTGATTTACCTGACGCTTTCTATAAAGACGTTCGTGACACATTTTCGGGCATCATCATGTATGCAGGTAAGTACTCGGTAGAAAAAGCCAAGCACATCCTTAATCTGGGTTACGGTGATATATTTGGTTTTGGTCGTCCCTTTATTGCTAACCCTGATTTGCCCGCTCGCATCAAGAATGAGTGGTCATTCAATGATGCGGACTCGACAACCATGTACGGTGGTACAGAAGTGGGCTATGCCGATTACACTGAATACTCAGCTTAACCCCAAATCAAAACAATCTGCTAAATGAGCAAAAAGCCGATCGTTTAAGAATACTTGAACCATGTTTCGGACAGATCATAACCCTCAATATTACTGATAATATTGAGGGTTTTTTGTTTAAAAAATAAATGGCATGGATTTATGGATTATTTAAAAGGCCGTACTGATGATAAGGAAAGTAAAAGCACATATCCATCAGCGCCAGATGGTTAACCTCAATCGTAAGCCGAATATATCCAAGCAATTAACTCCCTTCAGAATGGATATTGAATGTTGTTAATGCTAGAGCGATTAACAACCTTTACCTCTGCACATAAACTCAGCGACGTAATCCTTTCGTCTACCTCATCATCAACGTCTTATTCACTGCTTATGTAATAACAATCAACATTATGAATAATTTAGTAACTAAGTGATCGTTATTAGTGCTTATTTTGAATAACAAATCACTTTACACTGTTAGCCTTTAGCGAAATACATTAGAATGCGCTTCATTGACATAAGGGATCCCAATGAAACTCAAATTATTAGCAGGACTTTTTCTTTTCGGTTGCAGCTCAGTGCAAGCAGCATGGTGGGTTGAACCGACAGATTTGGCGCTTAGAGCCGACATTCAACTACTTTCTGATACAGGGGTTATTGTCCAACCCATTACCACCTACCCATTGATGTGGGATGGTCTAAAACAAGATTTAGATAAAGCCGAACCAACTCAACTTTCAGATCATCAGCGTAGTGCTTTTGACAGAGTTAATCGTGCCTACGATAAAGATCATCGTGCATTTAGCACCAAAGTTGAACTTGCAGGCGCTACTGACACCACCAGATTTATTGGCTTTGGCCAAGATTATCGCGATAAAGGCGAAGGAACCGTTAGTGCCGAAGTCACCCAGGACTGGTTCAGTGGCCGTCTATCAGCCAGCTATCACGCCGATCCTATTGATGGCAACAGTGCCCGTTTAGATGACAGTTTTGCCGCTGTTATGTTGGGTAACTGGATAGTCAGTGCCGGTGCACAGCAAAAATACTGGGGGCCTGGCTGGGACAGTGGTTTAATTCAGACCACTAACGCCAGACCTATGCCTGGAGTCACCTTGAGCCGTAATAACAGCCAAGCATTTGAAACGCCATGGCTTAATTGGGTTGGCCCTTGGACCTTTACCACCGCATTTAGTCAGATGGAAAGCGACCGTTACGTACCAGAAACTAAACACTGGGGCGCACGCGGTACCCTCAGACCTATCTCGAAACTCGAGGTTGGTTTTTCTTGGACAATGCAATGGGGCGGCGAAGGTTATGGTAATGGCCTAGGCGATTGGTGGGATGGTCTGTTTAACGGAGGAGAGACCATAAACGGAGAAGAAAACATGCTGGCTGGATATGATTTCCGTTGGTCAGATACTGCCTTTGGTATTCCTTATGGGATCTACTACGAGCGTACTCATGAAGACTACCATAATGGTAAAAACAAATTGATCAACGCCGCTAATATGGGCGGGATTGACTTTGTATTATCCGACTGGAGCACTCGCGTATTCTTAGAATACTCAGATACTAAAGTCTCTTGCGGTATTGACCCGCAAAAGTATAACTGTCTGTACGAACATGGATTCTACCAAAGTGGCTATCGTTACTATGGCCGCAGTTTAGGTAGCACTTATGACAATGACTCAGAAACATTCGTTATCGGCGGCATTACCCAGTTAGGTGGAGGTCAAAACATCACCAATAAACTGCGTTGGTTACGCCTTAATACCGATGGCATTGATAGGAACGTAGGTATTGGCGGCAATCCTGTGTCACCCGGTGAATATGAGCGTGTTTACCAATATGACACCAGCTACCATAGACCTTTTTATGAAGGCACCTTAAAAGTGGGTGGAACCGTGAGTTACAGTCAATATGTTACCTCTGGCGGCAATGACTGGGATACGACACTCTATGCAGGTTGGGAGCGAAGCTTCTAAGCGCTAACCCTCTTTAGCTTAACCGATACTGATGTCGATGCCTTAAGCTAATATCTGAAAAAGGAGTACACCGTTAAGGTTTACTCCTTTTTTATTGCTTAACTTACTCTACAGCACAGCACAGCACAACCCAACCCAACCCAACAAGCTTTCACCACACTAGTGGCAATAGCTCGATAATACCTATTTGCCACTCAATGCCTGTATGGCTAACATCACTTGTAACTGCTGCTGCCATGAAGCGCGAATTAAACTGTCATGTTCCATTGATATTTCAGCGAGTATTTTATCAGAACATAAGCCGCTATTCGTCGGCCTGGCAGCCAATGGATTAGGGTGCAGCTTTTGCCAACACTCCGTTGATATAGGGGTAACAGTGCAATGCGATTTGCTGTCAGCCTTACCCATTAAGTCCTGAATATGTCTGGAAAAATCAAACCACGAGCAATGTCCATGACCTGCGTAATGATAGACATTGTCGCCACAAGATAAAGCATCATCGCTTAAGGAGTGTTTGTTATCTTGCTTGCGTTCGTTCACGGCCATTTTAACTAATTTAAAAATGACTACCGCTAACGGTTCACACCAGGTTGGACTGCCCCTTTGCGTATCAATCACACTAATTTTATCTGAGCTGCGAAACAGCTGTTGCATCGTTTTGACAAAATTTTGTTGCCATGCGCTGTAAAGCCAAGCCGTTCGAACGATATAGGCCTGATTACCTAAGATTTGCAGCACCGCATTGTCTCCTGCAAGCTTACTTTTACCATAAACAGAAATAGGCGATGGACGAGCCTGTTCATCATAAGCCGAGCCTTTATCTCCTGAAAAAACAAAGTCCGTTGAGATATGGATAAGCTTAACCTCGTCTCGCTTACATTGCTCAGCAAGTAACTTAGGCCCCTGTGCATTAATCTGGTAGGCATTATCAACATCTACCTCCGCTTTATCGACAGCATTATATGCAGCGCAGTTAATCAGCACATCTGGCTTTATGTGTTTAAAAGCAGCATCAATTGAAACCGGATCGCAAATGTCTAACTCTTGATGCGCGAGCAGGTATATTTCATCTAGTTCACTTAAACAGCTCGCCGCTTCAGGTAAAAAACGAAGTAATTCACGCTCCGCGCCAATGTTAATAGATCCTGTGCTTTGAGCATAAAACGGACTCACTTTAACCTGCGCACCACTGAGATCCGCGATTAATGCTAATGCATGTGCTAATTGCCCTCTGCCGCCTGTAACCAATATTTTCATAGCACAATGTTCATCGTATAACGTTCATAAAATCTATTTTCATGTATACCTCGATGGCCGACATCATGCCCTGTGTGTAGCGCAGATTGACCATATCAACTTGAGTTTCAATGAGAGAATACATGACAACAAAATGCATTGTTAAAAAAGCTTACTCAATTAAATCAGAGTACTCATCAAGGGATGCATGGCCCCTCGCCGATAGAAAGCACAACAAGGCTTCAGGGCTACGGTTAAGTAACCGTTCAATTGGAAACTCCACCGCCTCTATTATCTCAATGGCTTTTTCAAAGTTGCCTAAGCTAAAAGCGACATGAGAATCAGAGCCCATAACAAGAAGTCCACCAGCCTCTTTGACAGCATTGGCAATGGCGGTACAGTTTGCTTCACTGCCTTTTCTTGAGGTCAAAAAAGAGGAGTTATTAATCTCTAGTGCAACATTATGTTTGGCAGCGGCTGCAGCTACCTTGTTAATATCGATTGGATATACCGTGTTACCGGGGTGAGTAATAATGTCGACATTACCGCTTTCAATACAGTTGATGAGTGCGCGAGTGTGAACCTCTTTAGTCGATGGTGGAAACACTGGTTCATGAAATCCCGCCAATACAATATCGAGCGTTTGTAAGTAATCGCCAAAAAAGTCGATATCGCCTGCATCATTTTTTATATTCGCTTCAATACCACGTAACACACCGACACCATCAATGATGCGGGGTAATACTCGCATATTAACAAAATGCCAGAAATGAGGAGCATCTGCCATATCAGGCCCATGATCGGTGATGGCAAATAACTTGATGCCTTTCTCTTTCGCAACACGAATATAATCATGCACAGTACTATAAGCGTGAGTTGACGCTATGGTATGAGCGTGGGTATCGACTAGGAATTTCATGATTAATCTCGTTCTAAAAAACAAAAAGAGTAGACTCAAAGTCTACTCTTTTTGCAGTATTTTCTCTATGTTCTATCGATATAAAAAGTCACTAGCCCTCTTGAGTTAAGCTACCCTCAACCTCTTCCCAACTCTGTCTTTTTCTATAGATTGTCGAAGCGCTAATATCCAGCAGTGCAGCCGCTTTAGGCACATTGCCGCCACAAAATGCAATCGCATCTTCAATGGTCTGCTTCTCGGTGATCCATAGCGGGACAATATCAACTGGCACTGCAGGTGTTGCTACTTGCTCAGAGAAATCCCCCTCAACCTCTGCTGCCCCTTTAACCACCGAAGAGGCATCAGCATTAACATCAGCAAAGGTCGTCGAAGCGCTCTGAACTTTAGGCGCGATATGTTTCACATTAATATCCGCGGTGACCTGCACCGGTAACATATCAAACTCAACCATTTCAGCATCATTAAGCACCACCACTTGTCTAATGACATTCTGCAATTGCCTAACATTGCCCGGCCATTGATAATTTTTAAGGCATTGCTTAGTCTCGGCGCTAAAGCCTTTAAACTGCTTGCCCTCTTCCTTGTTGTACTCTTTGAGCAGCTTATTCGCTAGCAGCAAAATATCATTACCGCGCATTCTTAATGGTGGCAGTTCAATTGGGATCACATGTAATCGATAAAACAGGTCTTCTCTAAAACGACCCGATTTGACTTCATCCCAAGGAGTACGGTTAGTCGCACTCACAAAACGGACGTCAACTTTCTCCTCTTTAGTGCCGCCAACGCGCTGAAAAACACCAGTCTGGATAAAGCGTAATAACTTACTTTGCAGATCCAAATCCATTTCGCAGATTTCATCAAGAAACAGTGTCCCCTTGTGGGCGCGAGTTGCCGCACCATCACGGTGTGCTATAGCCCCCGTAAACGCCCCTTTTGTGTGACCAAAAATTTCACTCTCGATCAGGTCTTTCGGAATTGAGGCACAGTTTAATGCGACAAAGGCTTCATCTCGGCGACTACCAGCATGATGAATAGCATCGGCGCAGACTTCCTTACCAGTACCACTTTCGCCCACGATAAAGACAGATGCTTTACTATTGGCAACGCAGTCAATTGTTTTATAAACGGTTTGCATCGCCAACGACTCACCAATAAACCCCAAATAATGAGGTTTGGGTAAACTGCTTTCATATTTAGCCACCAAGTTAACCAGATGTCGTTGCTTAAGGGCATTTCGAACGGTAATCGATAAACGCTTGGCATCGAATGGTTTAACCAGGAAGTCAAAGGCGCCAGCTCGCATAGCATCAACCGCGAGACCAATTGTGCCATGAGCGGTGATCATAATAACGGTAATATCAGGATACTGTTTTTGAACAATATCAAGAATATCCATACCAGACATATCGGGAAGTTTAATGTCTAACACTAACAGGTCCGGTTGCCACTGCTTTAACTCATTTAGCGCATCCTCACCATGATTAACATGAGTAACCTTCGCACCGTCCGCACGTAAGTACTCCGTGTATAGCGCTCCGAGCGACATGCTATCTTCTACGAGTAATGCACTGAACGAGCTCGTTATATCCATATAAACAATCAACCTTTAATAAATTATCAAACCTTAATATGTTGTCATCATCGTATCAATTGCGCTAAGAGAGACAAAGGTTAGTGAGTAAAGTCTAGCAGTTATCAGTCAGTTTTCTTACATACTCGCAGATGACGTTACGTTAAACGGGCATTAAACACCTGTAGGGTTTTCTCGCCAATATCAATAACATCACTAAGTAACTGGACTACTTGATTAATATCACCTTCTTTGGCACTTAATTCAAGCCCTTTAGCTGCCACGCTTAACGCTTGAGCACCAAAACTGCCCGCACTACTTTTTAATGTGTGCGCCTGTATGTCAACTTCATCTAGATCACATTCGCCTAGTGACTGATAGGCTTTTAACAGTGATTTTAATATACCGAGTCGCTCCTCGGCCTCGTTAATAAATACGCTGAACATTCTTGTCATCGCCTCTTCACCGAGCATACTCGTTAACTCTTTAAGCGTGGCTTCATCGAGTAATTGGCTATTTATCTCTTCAACAACGTCACTTACTGAACCCTGATCTCGTCCGTGTTTTTCAGTCAAACTTTGTCCCTCAGTTTGATAACCATCTTTATTCGGCCCTTGACTGATTGTAGACGCAGAACTCGATATTGATGGTATCCTCTTTGATACGCACTCGATTGGATCTTTATCTGCTTGAGGAGAAGCCGTATACAGAGGGGATTCAGCTCTAACAGGATCATCCCATTCAGCCGCTAAAGATTGACCATAACCGTTCACTTGATGATTAGCTTGGTAAGACACCCGAGTCATCGATGGATCCTTTGTCACCCACCGATTAACCGCTTTAATTAATTGTGCGCGATTGACTGGTTTAGGGACAAAGTCCTTCATGCCCGCATTCATGCATAATTCTACATCCTCTTTTTGTACATTCGCCGTCATAGCGATGATGCGTTGCTGCGGCTTTTGCAGCAAAATATGTTCAGTGGCTTCAATACCATCCATTTCAGGCATTCTCATATCCATTAAAATCAACGCATATTCTTTATTCGCTGCCATAGCCACGGCTTCTTTACCATTATTAGCAATTTCAACTTTAAAGCCTGATTTATTTAATAGCGCGCTGGCCACAATTTGGTTTGCAGGGCTGTCTTCTGCTAACAAAATCGGTAATTGAGTTTGGCTTTCATTCATCAACATATCTTCAGCGCTGCTTAACTCAGTATTAAAGCTGTGATCACCACTGAGCATGCCAAGCATCATGTCTCTGCTTAGTGGTTTATTAACCACTTGCTCAAGGCCCACCTCTGCCAATAATTTTGACGCTTCAGGCACAACCACCGTCATGAGTGCCGCCATTAGCGCCTCATCATAAAGAAATGATTGTTTAATCTCTTTAGCCTGCTCCACTTTGAGATCGACTAAGCAGCGTTCATCAATCAACACTAAATTAAAACGACCTTGCACCTTTAATACATTGAAGATGTTGTCGATGCTATCAACACAAATAGCGGTTACCCCATATTGCCTATATTGTTTGGTAAACAATTCACAATAGGTCGTATTGGGATGTACCAGCAACACACGAGCATGAGCGGGTATATGAGGCGTTAACAGCACTTCGGTGTTGTCCAACTCAAGTTTGACATCAAAACTAAAGCAACTGCCTCGTCCTTGTTGACTCCGTACTGCAATATTGCCTTCCATACGGTTGATAAGTTCTGCGCAAATGGCGAGGCCCAGCCCCGTGCCGCTATAGTTGGTATTGTAGCCATCATGAACCTGGCTGAACTCCTTAAATAACGTGCCTTGTGCTTCTTGGGGAATACCAATACCTTGGTCCGATACAGTACAGCATAACTGCACCTTGCTAGAGGTACCTTCAAGCAACCACATCTCGACAGCCACGCAACCACCGGATGAAAATTTAATCGCATTATCAACTAAGTTTTGTAGCACTTGGCGTAATCGCTGACCATCTCCAATCAGACTTTCGGGTATATTAGAATTGACAAAGCTGGCTAAGGTAACCCCTTTATCTTGTGCTTTAGGTGACAAAATCTGTAGCACTTGACTGACCAGTTTTGCTGCCGAAAAGGCACTTTTCTCTAACAACATCTGCCCAGCTTCAATTTTAGAAAAATCCAAAATATCGTTAATGGTACTTAACAGCGCCGTGCCCGCTTCTTTTGCCGTATTGGCATAGATACGTTGCTCTTTATTCAGCCGTGAATCCAGCATCAGCTCAACGCTTCCCAGCACAGCATTAAGAGGAGAGCGAATTTCGTGGCTCATGGTAGCCAAGAATCGGGATTTTGCTTTACTGCCCTGTTCAGCTTGGTCTTTTGCCAGCTTAAGCTGAGTTTCGTACTCCATACGTCTTGAAATATCACGAATAAAAGCGGTCAGCAGCATTTCGTCGCCTAACTGCACCGGGATCAAAGTCAGCTCAATTGCGATAGGCTTGCCACTAAAGTCCGTCGCGTGCATTTCGGTGGCATTTTTAATGGCCTTGCCGGCACCCGTGCGACGATACTCTTCTAACATGCCCCTAAACGCGATTTTCGCTTCACCTCTAAACAATAGAGTCTCCATCGATTCACCAATCAAATCAAGCTGATGGGCATGAAACATTAAACAAGCGGAGTCATTTACCTCTTGAATATTACCGGCAATATCGATGGTGACTAATGCATCTTTACTGCCTTCTAAGGTGGCTAACAAAATAGACTCTGTTCTTTGCGCCGCCACCAGCGCCCGTTTTACATCACTAAGATCTTTGACTAATCCTAAAAACAGTAGCTCGCCATCGAGCATCATTTTTGAGATTGATAGCTCAATGGGAAACAGCTTCCCCTCTTTATGTTGCGCCAGTAACTCCCGACCTTTGCCGATGATTTTAGCGTCACCGCTCTCAAGATAGTTACGGATATAACCGTCATGCATGGGCCTTTCAGATAAAGGTAAAAGTAACGATACATTTTCGCCTAATAACTCACTGTCTTTATAACCAAAAAGGCGGCTAACAGCAGGGTTCACTTCGCTTATCTCACCACGCGTATTGATGATGATATAGCCATCTAATGCGGTGCCTAAAATGGTACTCAGGCGTGTGTTGGCATTCTCTAGCGCATGGGTTTTAATATCGATCTGTTCAACCATCTGATTGAAAGCATGGGCAGCTTGGCCTATTTCATCCTCTGATGTTACCGGTATTTTGACTTGTTTCTCCCCTGCAAACACACGTGTTGAGGCCAATTTCAATTGCTGTAGATTTCGGGTTAAATAGTGACCCAATAACCAAGAGAAAAGCGCAACAAGCAGCATTTCCAACGCGGCAATAAATAGAAATCGTTTGGTGGCATCAGCAATAAAAATATCAAGCTTTGATATTTCAACCCCAAGCTCGACTCTGCCATAAACAATGCCAGACTCGGCGACCATGGCCTCGATATCCAAAATGCCATCATCAACATAAGTCACGCTGCTATCACGCGCCGCTAAATGAGCGCCATCAGTCACTCCTGCGGTCACTAACAGGTCATCTCTATTAAAGACATTCACATACAACACCTGATTAGTTGCAATAAGCTCATTGGCTAAATTACTCAGCGTTGATAAGTCGGTACTGAGCACGGCATCTTTTGCTGCGGCAGCAAACAATAATGCCGTTGATTGAGCACGTTTTTCTATTTCAGATTCATTAGAAGATTTTAAATAGTCGATACTGGTATACACCAGAAGCATTAACAGCAAGCCTTCAATAATCGCAATGCCAAGAATAGTTTTTAATCTAAAAGACATTAGTTACCCTCCTTTAGCGGAATGGATAACTCACCCAGTTTTAATGCTCTAACATCATCCCAATCACTATTTTGAGCCGCTTTAAATGCACTAAAACCAAGCGTGTCGAGCAGGGCTAGACCTTGCGGCGACGCCGACAAAGCCTCTAGCTCTGCCGTCAATATTTTACGTGTGCTTGCAGACACTCTCGGATGCACAGCAATGGCGTGAGGCGTGTACTTTGGGGTGGTCCAAAGAATGCGTAACTTAGATTTAATTTCAACGGGTAAATTATTGAATGTTCTACCAACGCCGCCACCCGCTTCAAATAATCCCTGTGATACGGCCAAATAGACAGAATCATGGGAGCCAACAAACTTAGCTGTAAAGTCGATATTTCGCTGCTTTAAGTTCGCCCTTGGGATCATACTGGCCGCAAATGCACCTGGCGCGGGAAACGCTATCGTCTTTCCTGCTAAGGCATCCAGAGTGTGATAAGGCCCATCCTTAGCCACCACAATAATACCTTTGAGCTTTTTATCTTTTTCTTTAACAAGAGCCTGATAACCCTGTGATTGATGAAACTGCGCATAATGGTAAGGATTCATATAAGCGATGTCATATTCCCCCCTTGCAAGCCTAGATTCAAAAGTAGGAATGTCGGGCGCAGTTGCAAAACGCAAATCAAGCTTTGCATTTTGCGACACTGCAGCCAACAGCGGCCCCCAAGCTTTAGCGAGTGTACTGGCCGCTTGCTGAGGCACAACGCCAAAGACTAATATGTCCGCTGAGCGACGGCTCTCAACCTCAGCAATACAGGTCTGTGCAAAGCATAGTAGCAAGCTAGCCATCACTATTTTTGAGCCATGCATCAAAAGCCTTTGTTCTCTATAGAAGAGTGAAAACATGCCGTTCCATCCTTGAGCTAAATCTATTTTCATTTTACTAATACCAGCAATAAGTACGCCAAGATTAAGAATAGGCGAAATCAAACAGAGAATTTAAAATCTCTTTCTATGACAAAGACTTATTGTTTATTAATGCTTGACCTCAATATGGAACAGCCATTCGCAATTTGCAACAATCTCAATTGCAAAATAGCACTGAAGGCAGCCACCAAAACCTTTAAAAATGCAAATAATCACTATATACAAATAGATAGCTCAGCTATCGTCGATGATGGCATAGCCTTTGCTTTCTCACTGCATAGCCCAACAATTTTGCGAATTGAGTAATGACAGTGTTGACCGCTTCAGAAACAAAGCAACCGTTTAAAATCATGCTTGTCGAAGATTGTGATAGCGAACGCTGCTTGTTAAGCGCTTTAATCACCGCGATGGGACTCAATAGCGTTGATTTCTCCGATGCCGAATCTGCCATTGATTACCTGAGTGATCACGATATCGACCTCGTTATTACAGATTGGATGATGCCAAACATGAACGGCATCGAGTTTTGCAAAATACTCAAATGCTCAATCAATAACCCGTATACCATACTACTCACCGGGAACAGTGATAATAGCCATATTGTTGAGGGGATAAATTCCGGCGCAGATGATTATGTTGCTAAGCCCTTTAATAGTGCCGTGCTCAAAGCGAGGATCAATGCCGGACTGCGAATAATAGAGATGCAGCGCCAACTGGCACAAAAAAATAAGTCACTCAACCACTTGCTTGAAAAAGAGCAACAATACCTCCGTTTAGTCAAACAAGATCTTGCGTTGGCAGCCCAACTGCAGCAAGCGCTGCTGCCAGACAACGGTCAGCTCAATCAACAATGGCAGGTGACCTGTGAGTTTAAACCTGCACACGACTTGGCTGGAGATATTTTTCAATGCTTTAATATTGACGAGCAGCATATTGGCTTTTATCTACTTGATGTCAGTGGCCATGGTACAGCGGCTTCTATGCAAAGCTTCACCTTGGCACAGCATTTAACGAACAACCAAGATGCCTGGCGAGCATTAGATGTGTGCACTCTCATCAACACGCTTAACAATGAGTTTGATGACCCACAAAATAGCGGCTGCTTCGCGACGATGGTGATAGGCATCGCCAATACTGTCACTGGCGCAGTTGAATTAGTTAACGCGGGTCACCCAGCACCCATTGTGATTAACTCGCAGCAGGCTTACTTTGTCGATAAAACTCAGCTCAACGTTGCGACTCAACTGCCGGTAGGGATCCGTAAGAATGTCCAATATAACAGCAGTTATTTTTCATTAGCACAGCAAGAACATTTATTACTCTATTCCGATGGCATATATGAATGTCGTCATCCAAAACATGGTTTTTTGGGCCAGCCGCGTCTGCTAAAGATAATCAATGATGCCAGAACACTAACGCCAGATTCATTACTGCATCACCTAACCCATAGCTGTGATCTTTGGCAACAGAAGCAAGCTCAGGATGATGTTTCATTAATGCTGATCTCCACACAATCTGCGACCAATAACGCATTCACTTGCCTATTAAATTAACCAAGGAAAGAACATGAATAGCATACAGATCAACCTCAATAAATCCGTACTCGCCAAACACTCTCTTTGTCTGGAAATAGAGCAGTTTATGCTGCAGAACCACATAAGCTCCTCGCAACGATTTAAGATTGTCACCTGTGTACTCGAAGCTGTCGCAAACGTAATGGATCACGCTAACAATGGATCCGCAGATATGACCCTCATTTTACACAATCGCGATAATAAAGTGATTGTCGACCTGCTGGACCACTCCACATTACATTGCAGTAAAGCACCACAGCAATGCCCTGATACTGATGCTCAGTCGGGTCGTGGTTTATGGATTATGCATAGCTGGATGGATAACGTCAGGGTGCAAAAATCTGTCGCTGGGACTCATCTGCAATTGAGTTTATCAATCCAATGACGCAGGCATATTTACAGACAACACTAAACTCAAGCTCAACATTAGGGAGCAGGAAAACATCGTTGTGCTTTGGCTAATCAGTCAAGTCAGTGTCCCGCGCATAACACAACGTATTGTTTTTCATTGTTAAATAGTCAACGACATTAAGCTGTTTCTTACATCACATTGAGTTATTCGCAGATTGCTCATTTTGCTTTGCATATTAAGACTCCCTTCCAAACAGACCCCAGTCAAAACCACTAAAACAGATTAAACCGATTAATAACAACCACTTAAAAGTTGGCACCAGAGTTGCAAATATCTATGTAACCCAATAAAGATGAATGACAAAACAAATCGTTATTTTGTCTTCATTAGCAACGATTCATTAGCAACCAGCCCAAAGCATATTAAGGAGCTTCCTATGAAATTCTCTCCACTAGCACAGAATAATGCCTGCAAAATCACCTTACCGGTCGAAATGGTGATGACACAGACTCCGACTCTTCGTGCCGCCATTTTGCAGAAAATCAACAGCGGGATGATTCAATTAGTCATCGACTTACATCAAGTGCAATACATCGACTCAAGCGGCCTTTCAGTGTTGATTTCAGCGCTTAAAAAAGTCGAGGAGCAAGGTGGCGAAATTGTATTACTGTCACCCACTGCTGGTGTGCGGGCACTGATAGAGCTGACCCGTCTGCATCACGTTTTTTCTATCTATGAAGATGAAACAGCCGCTATTGACTATATATGTAATGAACTTGTTAGCTAACAAGCTAGGTATTAAGGAAGACGCTATGAACCCCAATCACTGCTTAAACTTATCCGCCACAGTCCAACACTCAGCATTGCCGCAGAATATACAGCTGAGTCCAGTGAGTAAGGTAAAACAATTGAGTGCTTTATCTGGGCTACTCATCATCGCCATAGCGACGGTATTATCGGGATGCGTTCTGCCCCATCACCCAGAAGAAGCTGACATCTGTGACAACATAGAAGATGACATGACCCAATGCCACTTCTACGATAACGACACCCCTTACATGCGCAGCAAAACCAGCGAACGTGCGCCTAAAAATATAACTCAAAGGACAAATGATCCAATGGGAACCACCTGGTTAATGCAAACGGGTCAAGCACAGCAAGCGCTACATTTGCCGCAAAATATTCGTTTATCGGTCGGTGATCGTTTAAACGTGAACGTCTTAAATGGACTCGAGTTCAGTGGTAAAATCGAAGTCAACAACGACGGATATATCTATCTACCCTACCTGCAACCCATTCATGCTAAAGGGCTTGATGTTCAGCAATTATCAGCCGCCATTGCACAACATTTGGTTGAGCAAGACTTTATGCTCAAAGACAGCGTAAGGATAAGTATTACCCCATTAAAGTGGGCGCCAGTGCAGGTCACCGTTTCAGGTGGCGTATTTGAACCTGGACAGCACAAAATCAACAAGAAAACCGATACCGTCATTATCGATGATAGCGGCAGCCACAGTGGCGACCAAGCAGTAGAAAGAAGCATTGCTGCTGCGCTTCGAGCCTCTGGTGGAGTTCGCCCCGACGCGAATATAAGCGAAATTATTGTTATTCGTGATCAGCACAGTTTCAAGCTCGATCTTTCGGGGGTGATCCACGGTTACCCAGTACCATCAATGACCCTCATGTCAGGTGACCATATTCATGTACCACAGCACGATTATTTTGATGATGCACTGGCTAGACCCTCGCAAATAACAGCGCCAGGGATCCGGGTGTTTCTATCTAACCTCACGCAACCAGCAAGCAGTAACTCGCAATCTGCAGTCGATACCGACGCCACTCGTTTTCCCTATGGTACGCGCCTGCTGAGTGGTGCAATAGCGGCAAACTGTGTCGGCGGCGCGCAGTCAACCAATGCCAGTCGACACTTACTGCTGATCACTAAAAATCCCTTAACATCTGAAATGGATGTGATTGAACGCTCTATGGATTCGTTAATTAGACACTCTTGGGAAACGGGCATGAATCCAATATTAATGCCCGGTGACGGCATTGCTTGTTATGACTCACGTGTGACCAATATGCGGGAAATCGCGCGGACTATGACCGAAATATTAGTCCCTGCAACCCTACTTGAATTACTTTAATCGTCCTTAACGGAAAGGAGGCTATGATGGAAAAAAAACAATCAATAAGACCTCTACTGTGGATGAAGCGTTTGTTCGTCGACGGTAGCATGATGCCCATTAAGCAGCGAAAAAGTGCTTATCTGAAGCTAACCTTTACCCTTGTCGCTTGTATTTGGCTACTGGTACTGCTGTTTATTCTCATGACCCCTAGCCGCTATGTAAGCCAATGGACTCTCATTTTACCCGGCGCAGGTGCAGGCGCCGTAGTGAGCTTAGACAGTATCGGCCAAGCCAATAGTAGCGCTAGCTCACCCTATTTAAGCACTGCAATTGATCCTAGAATCAATTACCAGTCAATCGCCACCAGCAAAACCATACTCAATGCTGCAGCCAAAACCATGAACATTAAAAATAGCGCATTTACCAAGCCAAAGCTAAAATTGCCAAATCAAACTGGCTTGATGCAGTTCAGCATAAAAGCAGCCACGGCTCAAGACGCACAACAACGAGCATGGGCGCACTATCACAGCTTACAAGCATTGTTGTCGCTGCTGCGTAACGATGAAGTACAGCAACGAGAAGATGCTATCCGCGTAGGTATGGCGAGTTTTGCCAATAAAGTCAGCTTTACTCAAAGCAAGTTACTTGAGTTTCAGTCGGATCATGGTTTGGTCTCGCTTGACCAATTTAAAGAGCTAGCACTGACAATGGAGCGCCTAAAGCATAGTAAAGTTACCTTGGTATCTGAGTATCAAGGCATTATCGCAAGCCAAAAAATGCTTGAAATACATCTGTCATTGTCACCAAAACAAGCTGCAGGTTTGCTAACCCTTAAAAATGACCAGTTGTTTCAGCAATTACTGGTAAGCTATACCAATGTAACGGCAAAACTCACTGAATATTCAAGTCGATATGGTAAGCGCCACCCACAGGTGGTTACCCATAGAAATGAGCAAAAATCGATACTAGCGGCGATATCAAAGCGCTGTAAAGTACTGCTTGGTTATGCTGATAAACGCCTAATGTTAATGATATCAGTCGATGATCTTGATGGCCGAGCGCAATTAATGCAGCAGCTAATAACACTCGACACTCAGGCCAAAGGACTCAATCGTCGAATTGCCTCGCTGACGCAGCAGATCCATGACTGGGATCACCGTTTATACGACAGTAACGATGATGCTGCAAAACTAGAAGATCTACAAAGAGAACACCAGGTAGCCACCGCCGTATTCACCTCAGCACTGGCTAAAATGGATGTTGGTAAAGCTGATATATATTCGTCATTTCCTTTGATACAGTTAATGTCGGCACCAACAATGCCAGAGGCATCAGATAAGTTAGCAATATTGTTGGCATTGGTTGGCGGATTTGCCGCATCAATATCATTAATCGCAGGGATGGGAATGTTATGGATCCGCAAGCCTATACTCCAGAAAATTCTGATGAACGACTAGTTTGGTACTCCATCACAGGCACCTACCTATTTTGGTTATTGGGTGCCATGTATGTAGTCGCGCCGGTGATTGGCTGGATTTTATTGCTAAGGTTTGCCAAAAAAATCCTTGTGAACCAGCAGCACTTTGTTGTTTCCAATACGCAAAAATTCTGGATCGTGGCCATGTCATTGATGTTACTCGCACTGGTCGTTGCGCATCTCACTGAAGGCTTGGGTGTTGCCAAGTTAATTAAGTCGAGTATTGGTTGGGCCAAAGGTTGGGCGCTGTTAGCTATTTTCCCTTTAATTGGCTCACTTAATATTCGCCCACAAATCATCTATCGTGCCTGTTGCATCGTCTGTAAACACACCCTTATTCTACTGCCTATTTTTATGCTCGCCTGGCTACTAAAACTACCCACTACGCTCTATACCTCACCCCTGAGTATTATTGGTGGACCTGGACCTGAATTTTTCAGCGTCAGTTTATATGAACTCGATCCAGCAAGCGGGATCCCCAGATGGCGGCTGTTCACTCCGTGGGCACCGGCATTAGGCATGATGGGAAATCTGTTTTTTATCTTTACCACCCAAGAGCAATCAAAGCGGTATCGGTTTTATGGTTTCGCTGGCAGCTTAAGCATGATTTTGTTGTCTCAATCTCGACTTGCGCTGGTGACTTACCTGTTACTGATTGGCTTTTTCATGTTCATACGTTGGTACCGTTCGCCATGGCTGTACTTTGTTGCTAGCCCAGCCCTGCTATTTCTCGGATTCTCTGGCTATAGCGTGCTTGAAAAAGTACAACAAAGTGTCGACGCATTTAAGAACGCACGCGCAGGTTCAACCCGAGTTAGACAAGAGTTGGGCAACATTGCACTCGAACGTTGGGCTAACGAAGCCGTTATTTGGGGTCACGGCATTGTTGAAAAAGGTCCGCATTTAGTGGAATACATGGTCATTGGCTCCCACCATACTTGGTATGGGTTGTTGTTTGTTAAAGGGCTAGTGGGCGCTTTAGCGTTAGCCTCAGCGATGTTAGTCACTTTTATTAGCCTACTGCGTTTTATTTTTAGCAATGCGATTTCAGCAGTAGCAGTTGCCATTCTGTTGCAGATGTTCCTATACACTTTTGGTGAAAACTTAGAGATCCTCGCCTACCTATTCTGGCCAGGACTTATCATTATCGGCATAGCACTAAAACAAAATAAATCCACAAGCTAAAGTGACGACTCCACCTCGGCTTACCCCAGCTCTATTCCGGCTTACCCCAGCTCTATTCCGGCTTACCCCAGCTCTATTCCGGCTCACCCCCGGCTCTTATCCTGCTCTTATCCGCTCTCCCCCGTCTCTATCCGTTTCCTTTCCGCCTCTCAACCGGCTCTTACCCGCTCTCCCCCGGCTTTATCCCTTTTCTATTCCGGCTCTAATCCGTCTCCACCCCGCTCCATCCTGCTCTTATCCGCTTCACATTCTGACTCGCAATATGCAAAATCCACGGACATAACCTGTCCTAACATAGCGGCACACCAATACCGCCTTCGCCCCAACGGATCAATCACAATACACTTCAAATACTTACATTCTTCCAGCGTTAAAGCACAAGGTTGGCACGATATCTGTAACCCTCTGTATATGACAAGAGGAAAAGTCACCTCCAATAACCCTTAGCCAAAGACAATAGATCTAACGCTAAGAGTAGATGACAGATGACAGAAGCAGAGTGTGACGACGCGATTAACAGCTTAATCCTAGCGCCTCTCGAATTGAATAACAGGTGGTTGCATGCAAGCTATTTCACAACTTAAAAGCACCCTAACTACCCTCTTTGGGAGTGCGCTGGGCAAGAGTCTATTTTGGCTCGGCTCCGCTCAAGTACTCGGTCGTATTGTGCGTTTAGGTTCTAGCATTATCATTGCTCGCTTACTCACACCTGAAATATTTGGTCTGGTCGCCATCATTCTCACCAGTTTTGAAGTTATCTGTACTCCCACCCGCAGAATATCATCCGCCGCATTAATACAGATGGATGATGAACAGTTTAACAATGCACTCACCAGTGCTAATCAAGTTAACTGGTTAGCTGCGATTACCGCCTTCGTTGCCATGAGCTTACTCAGTTTGCCGCTTGCTTTCTATTACGATGACTTGCAGCTCATACCTCCTATGATACTCATGGCAACAAGCTATTTACTGCTGCCGCTAGGCATGCTTTACGCCGCAAAGAACCTACGCCTCAACCGAATGAGGGTAGTAGGACGAGCGGTACTTTGGCAGACCGTTTTTGATGGACTGCTCACCGCAACATTGGCTTTACTCGGGCTAGGGATCTGGGCAATTATTTTGCCTAAGATTATTGTGATATTTATTTGGATTGGGGTTCATCGATATCACAATCCCCTTCCCGAGGCTTTATCAAAAACACTCAAATCAGCATCGAGTGCGATTAACGCCGGTCAATGCGAAACGAGTTCCAAAAAGCATAAACTGGGTTTAAACCCACAAGCAATTAAGATCTTAAGGTTTGGTATACAGGTAGGTTTAGGTGACTTGGCAATCGCCATGCGCCAGAACATCGATTATATACTTGTTGGCTATTTCCTTGGCATAGAAGCACTGGGGATCTACTTTTTTGCTTTCAATGCCAGTTTAGGCATTAGTCTTGGTTTGATACAAAGCTATGGCACTGCGCTTTACTCGCATCTATGTCAGAAACAATCCAACGATGCTCAAAAAAACACTTCACAGCAGCAAAAGTACTTTCAATCACTCAAGTTTATTATGTTACTCACGGTGCCCATCATTACCGTGCAAGCTGCACTCGCCCCTTTTTACCTGCCGCTAATTTACGGTCAAAAATGGCTTGAAGCCGGCGCACTACCAATTTTTATTTTGCTTTGTCTCAGTGGTTTAGTCAGGCCACTTGGTGAAGCCGCTAGCCAATATTTAATTAGCTCAGGACAAAGTCGATTCAACCTTATCTGCAATAGTATTTTTACCTTAGTACTCGCAGTGACGATCACCCTCTGCAGTTTCTCAGGGCTCACAACGGTAGCACTGGGCATTTTGCTGGTGCATCTATTTATGATGCCCGGTTTCACTATTTACTTACAGTTAACCCAAAAGTCTGAACCTGAGCCTGAAGCTGACAACGGCGAGATTACGGTTCAACAAGCCGATACAGCTTCAGCGGCCATCATCACCACAGAAGTATCGGCTCAAGTGACAGCCAGTCCGCAATCCAGCATTCATAATCCTAATCAACCGACACAGCCGATAACCGTTGGCTCACGGGAGACACGCTATGACTTCTCATAACCCATACCACAAACCTTTGACAGCAAAAGTCTCTGTTGTCATGCCCATCTACAATGTTGAAGCTTTTGTAAAAGACGCTATCAACTCAGTATTGGCACAAGAATTTACCCACTTTGAACTCATATTGGTCAATGACTGTTCACCCGACAACAGCCTTGCCCTGTGCCAGTCGTTTAGCGACCCACGTATTCGTATTATTAGTCATGACGTTAATCAAGGGTTGGCTGCCGCCAGAAATACCGGGATCCGCCACGCTATTGGCCGTTACGTCGCTTTTATTGATTCTGACGACATGTGGCACCCTGAAAAGTTAGCGCAGCATGTAGAACACTTGGATAATGCGCCTGAAGTGGGCATTAGCTTTTCTCGCTCACTGTTTATTGATTACCAAGGTAATGCCATTAATGTGTTCCAAATGCCACAGTTAACCGATATCAGCGCCAGTGATCTGCTGTGCCGCAATCCTGTTGGTAACGGTTCGGCTCCCGTATTGCGCCGAGAAACGCTAGCTGATATCCGCTATCAAGCACTGAATAAAAGCCATCCCCATAGCTGCTATTTTGATGAAAACTTTCGTCAATCAGAAGATATCGAATGCTGGTTAAGGATCCTTGCAACCACCCATTGGAAAATGGAAGGGCTACCGGCGCCACTCACCTATTACCGCCTCAATAATCAGGGCTTATCAGCGGACTCCAATAAACAATATGCTTCATGGGAAAACATGATAAACAAAGCCAGTCGCTACGCACCTGAGTTATTAGCCCAACACGAAAATCGCGCCCGTGCGTATCAACTGCGATACTTAGCGAGACAAGCCATTCGTAATAATGATGGTAAAGAAGCGGTAGTACGCATAAACCAAGCATTAAAAACATCACCGTCGATTCTTAAGCATGAAACCGGCCGCACCCTGGCAACGCTTGCCGCTGCCTACCTGCTAAAGATATTGCCCCGCAGCGCCTATAAAGGCATTGAGCTAGCTGCTCAAGCCGTTCTTGGGCGTATGCAACGTGCTCGAATATCTAAAGACGGCGTGACGGCCGAGCTAATGAACAGCTTGTAATGCAGAACGACTCTCCTCTAGTAATGGCTTGTAAAAGCCTTGCTAGAGCCTATCTATAGCCATATACCCGTATATCCCCTCTTCAGCGCCCAACAATTGCCCTATCAAGCGTCATAAATCGTTTGCAGCACGCGATGCAAGTTGCAAATCGTTTAAAAACACACACGACAAAACCCACCAAAAACACAGTAAGCATTTGATTGTAAGGTGTATATAAGTATTGGCCTATTACCTGCAATAACTCTTTATAACCTAGATTGATAACCACGATTGATGACAACGAGGCCGATGATGACGAAAACACAAACGCGCGCTCCCCGCACTACGGCATTCGCCATCCGTGTTGTCGATGCATTTGCCGCAATCTTGATGATATTACTCACGAGTCCATTACTTGCTTATGCCATGCTCAGAAGCGCTGCCACGCATAGCCATACGTTTGAGTCGGTGTTTATTTCTGGACCTAACAATAGTGTTATCGCGCTATATCAGTTTACTTACGCTGGACACTTTAAATCGCTGCCTATGCTATTGAACCTGCTCAAGGGTGACATCAGCCTACTGGGTAGCAAAATCGAATTTGCATTTGATGCCAAACAAGCTTGCCATCAAACAGATAAAAATTACGCCATAAACCCCGGGATCACCTCGATTGAGCAGATAAACAGTGCCACAGGCCTTAGCTTTGAAGCTGCACACCGCTCTCTCAACAAAGCCCACAGCAGCGTGGTTAACTACATATCAGCACTAGTAAGAGCCCTATTCGTGTTGATTATCACCGGTATATTTATGCCAAAAACCAAACGTACAACCGCAACAATCTCTGTGTTTGGCATAGCGTTAGATAACTGGACCATGACGGATCTTTTAAGTGATTTACAGCAACAGTGCCAAAGTGATACTCCATCTGTAATGAAACAATACAGTTTTGTGAATGCGGACTGTTTAAACATCAGCATGAAAAATGAAGCTTATCGTCAGTGCTTACAACAAAGCGGGCGCGTATTTGCTGATGGGATGGGTGTCAGGTTGGCTTGCTTAACCAAAGGGCATGCGCTGAAAGACAATCTCAACGGTACCGACATGTTCCCAAGATTGTGCCAGCTCGCCGCCGAGCAGCAGTTGTCTATTTTTCTACTGGGGGGAGCTGATGGGGTGGCCATTGATGCTGCCAGCAATATGCAAAAAATCTACCCAGATCTAAAAATTGCAGGCACTCATAGCGGTTATTTCAATATGAGCAACAAGCATGCCGACAACACCAATAACAAAGAGCCTAATAATGGTGAAAACAAGGCCGTTGTTGATTGCATAAACCAATCTCAAGCAGATATTTTGTTGGTCGCAATGGGCGCACCACTGCAAGAAAAATGGCTTAAAGAGAACAAGCATCAACTCAACTGCCATGTTGGCATCGGTGTCGGTGGTCTGTTCGATTTCTATTCAAATCGGATCAAACGAGCCCCTTTATGGTTAAGACAAATGGGAATGGAGTGGACCTACAGATTGCTGCAAGAGCCTAGCAGAATGTGGCAACGTTATATCATCGGCAATCCAAGGTTTTTGCGACGTGTTTGGAACGAAAACCGTCAACTGAGAAAAATGCAGCCGACGCAATCGCAAAAGGTAAAGGCTAAAACAAATACTCACTACACCCCAAATTTTGATGCTAAGCGAGCAAATGCACGTCGCGCAGCACATAACTTAGGTCGACGCTTAAACCGCGGCACTAAGCGTATGCTCGATATTTCGGTATCAGTCACCTTGCTTACGTTACTTATGCCTTTGTTCATTCTAATTTCAATCTGTATCCGCATTGAGTCGAAGGGTGCGGTGTTGTTTTACCAGACACGTGCAGGACGACATAACCAACCTTTCACCATGTGGAAGTTACGCTCCATGTATCAGGACGCAGAGCAAAGACTCGCAATGATAACAACAGACAATGAAATGCAAGGCGGCGTGCTGTTTAAGATGAAGCGAGACCCAAGAATCACCCTGATAGGTAAGTTTATTCGTAAAGCATCAATCGATGAGCTACCACAGCTTTGGAATGTCTTAAAAGGCGATATGTCGTTAGTCGGTCCGCGCCCCGCGCTGTTAAGTGAAGTGAAGCAATACAGCCAGCATGATAGAAACAGACTGCTGGTAAAGCCCGGTATCACCTGTATTTGGCAGGTCTCTGGACGCTCAAATATCCCTTTTGAGCAGCAAGTTGAACTCGACATTGACTATATCTACCAGCAATCAATCACCGCCGATGTTTGGCTATTGATTAAAACCATTCCAGCCGTGTTATTTGCTCGTGGCGCATATTAAGGAGCTGACTATGCAAGCAATCATATTCGCTAATCGAAACGGTAATGAACTCGCCCCCTTGCATGCGCATTATTGCCCTGCACTCTTGCCTGTCGGTAATAAGGCCGTGATTGAATTTACCTTAGAAGATTTAGCCGAAGCCCAAATTGACCGAGTGAGAATTGTTATCTCTGCTCAATCTGCAGCAATAGAAAAGCTCATTGGTAATGGCGAGAAATGGGGATTAGACGTTGAGTATTTTTTAAGTCGTGAGCAAGAAGCGGTATCCAACATTCTGCCACGGCTAGCGCTTAACCCAAATGAAGCAATATTGCTGGCGCGAGCCGATATGTTGAGAAGCCCTTGCATCAAATCATTTGTGCAATTTAGCCAACAGATGAGCACTAGCCACGTAGTCGCAAAAATAGCGAACAAAAATGCAGGCCTAATGATGCTCCCTGGCGCCAAGCATTTTACTGAAGATCTCAACTGGCCATTAGCTAATAGCCAAAATACTAACCAGAGTTCTGAGCAATCGCAAAGTGTCACTCAAATTCTGCACGGCAACTGCTTTATGCTCGATTCTCTGCAAGATTACATGAGTGCCAACCAAGCAATTGCGTCAGCAAAGCTCACCGGCATAACCCCTAAAGGACGTTACTTTAGCAGTGCTTCCAAGGTACAGGGTTTTTACCTTGGTGCTAAAACCAAAACCGGCCAACTTAGAATGCACGACGCATGGGGTGTGATAGGTAAAAATACCTGGATAGATGAAAGTGTTGATATGCAGCAAAGCATTATCGTCGGCAAAAATTGCTTAGTTGAGAAAGCTTGCAGCCTAAACAACTGCCTTATTTTAGATAATACTTATATTGGTCAAGGGCTCAATGTCAGTAACGCAATTGTCTGTGAAGACTTACTGATAATGCCAGAAAATGGCGGTCACTTAACGCTCACAGACCCGAGTATTATCTCTGACAATAGCAAGCTCGCTAACCGTTTGCAGCCGTTACAACACGTCTCCACACTGGATAGATTACAAGCATTGGTCATGTTCTCTATCGGCTTATTTTTTGCCCCGTTATTAATGTTGATATCGCTAATCACCCAGCCTAAGCAACCTTTGATCAGAGAATATATTTTTATCAAAGGTGGAAAAAAAGCAACTTGGCGTTGGAATCTAAGCCCGTTATTTATCGCCCGTCTACCGCAGCTTTATTGGGTATTTACCGGCCGACTCGCCCTATTTGGGGCGACACCATTTGAGGCCAAAGTACAGACAACTAAACAGCATAACCCAATCGGTTTGGCAACATCATTAGGGCTATACGGCCCATTGCAATTAGTTATCGACGCTGCAGCACCGATAGAAGAGCGTGAATTTGTTGAAGCCGAATACCTTTGTATTAACCAGCGCAGTAAATATTGGTCGTTAGTCAGCATGTCCATATTTACCAAATCTGTTAAACACAAAACACCGATAAACACGGTTAAGCAATAACCATCATTAGCGAGTCATCAGCAACTGAAACTAATGTCGATTGATAACGAGTCCCTATTTAGCGCTCACCTAGAGAATATAAGAGAGAACATTATGAAAACGATTATTACTTACGGCACCTTCGATCTATTTCATTTTGGCCATGTACGTCTGTTCAAACGCCTTAGAGCCCTCGGTGATAAGTTGATTGTGGCCGTTTCAACGGATGAGTTTAATGCGTTAAAAGGTAAAGCCGCATTTTTTAGTTACCTGCAACGGGCTGAAATTGTTGAAGCGTGTAAATACGTCGACATGGTGGTGCCTGAAACCCATTGGCAGCAAAAGGCCAAAGATATCTGTAAACACGATATCAGCATTTTTGGGATGGGAGATGATTGGCAGGGAGAATTTGATGAACTGTCAATACTGTGCGATGTTGTTTATCTAAGTCGCACTGGAGAGATCTCCTCAACCGAGATCAAAAATAGCCTCGCGGCCAAAATGCCAAACCATGACATTAATAAAGTACAAAAATAAGGTACAAAAACAATGCAGAATTCGGCTTTGCAATGGGCTAAAGCAGCGACCAGAAAACTGGTCTATTGGCTATCAGCGCTTGCGCCTCGAAATGCCAATAAAGCCGTATTTGGCAGTTATAAAGAGCTATTTTCAGATAACAGTAAATACCTTTATAAACACTGGCAACAGAGTCAATTCATCCGCTGTATTTGGATCACGGCTAACAAAGATATTATCAAGCAGCTCCAAGGTGATGGTTGTGAAGCCTATTACCGCTGGTCAATCCAAGGCGCGTATCATGCATTAACCGCCAAATACTATTTTTACAACAGCTATATAGGTGACATCAATCAATGGCTGGCAAAGGGCGCTGTAAAAGTAAACTTATGGCATGGTCTGCCGATGAAGAAAATTGAGTTCGATATTACGTCAGGCCCAATGGCGAAGGTATTTAATCCAACGTCACGATTTCAAACGTTTATACAGAGCATGCATGCACATCAACAACGGATTAAACCCGACCTCATGCTCAGCCCCAGCCCACTAGTTGATGAATTGTTTAACAGCGCATTTAGACTCAAAAGTAGCAACTTACTTCGCTGCGGATATCCCAGAACCGATTACTATCGATTAACCCCACATCAGGCGCAATCCATCAAAACAGGCGTGCTACTGAAAAATGCAAAGTGTAGCGAAAGAGGCGCTGAAATTGAGAGTAAAACTGAGAGTAAAATACAGAGTGAGGTTGAGAGTAAAAGTATTAGCCAAAGCTATCAACAAGTCATTTTGTATGCCCCGTCATGGCGTGATGCTTTTGAAAGTAAGCGCTTTGAAGATGAAACGCCCTATACAGCCGCGTTTAACTGGCAAGCGCTATCAGAACACCTGCAGAAAAATAATCAATTGTTTTTACTGAGATTACACCCGAACGAAGCTGAGCTGGGCAATAATCTTGCAAGTCTACCTAACATATTGAACATCAGTGCGATGGAAGACGTGTATGGCATATTGCATGAAGTCGATATGTTGATCACCGACTATTCATCACTGTTTATTGATGTACTACCACTGAATATTCCCATCTGTTTTTACCGATTTGATAAAGCGCAATATCAACAAAACTGCCGCGAAATGTATGAGTATTCCAATTCAATGCCGACACTAGGACCAGAGTGCCTGACGTTCAATGAGTTATTACTTCAGATAGAACCAGCTTCAGTTAACGCTCTGACCAATAAATATGGCGCAAACTATCAAACAGCTAACAAGATGCTTTGGGGAGACGAAACCGAATCGTTTAGTGCATTAGAAGAGTGGGTGCAAGCTAAGACGGTTTAAGCCGATCAAGAGCCGGGGGAAAGCCGGGTAAAGACCGAATAAGCTGAGACGGTTTAGGCTGATTAAAAGCCGGTTAAGAACCGAAAAAAAGCAGAGGGAAAGCCGAATAAGCTGAGATGCTTTAAACTGATTAAAAGCCGGTTAAGAGCCGTTCAAGAGCAGGGGGAAAGCCGAACAAGTGAGATGGTTTAAGCTGATTTAAAGCCGGTTAAGAGCCGTTCAAGAGCAGGGGGAAAGCCGAACTAGCCGAACAAGCTGAGAAGGTCGGCATTTATACCGTCGCTTTGCTCTTTTCTAATTTTTTCCGTAAGCGAAGCGTTCCGTAGAGACGAAGTCGCGTGCCGTGAGGCCGTAGGCTGTTCGTCTAAGATTTTACCGTCTTTGCTAGTTTTTACCGTAAGCGAAGCGCTCCGTAGTGACAAAGTCACGTGCCGTAAGGCCGTAGGCCGTTCGTCTAAGATTTTACCGTTTTTGCTAACTTTTACCGTAAGCGAAGCGCTCCGTAGTGACGCAGTCGCGTACCGTGAGGCCGTAGGCCGTTCGTCTAAGATTTTACCGTCTTTGCTAGTTTTTACCGTAAGCGAAGCGCTCCGTAGTGACGCAGTCGCGTGCCGTGAGGCCGTAGGCCGTTCGTCTAAGATTTTACCGTCTTTGCTAACTTTTACCGTAAGCGAAGCGTTCCGTAGTGACAAAGTCACGTGCCGTGAGGCCGTAGGCCGTTCATCTAAGATTTTAGGCTTTTCTAATTTTTACCGTAAGCGAAGCGTTCCGTAGTGACGCAGTCGCGTGCCGTAAGCGAAGCGCTCCGTAGTGACGAAGTCACGTACCGTAAGGCCTTAGGCCGTAAGCCATAAGCCGTTCGTCTAAGATTTTACCGTCTTTGTTTCCCATCTTTATCCGATAATATAGGCACAACACCCGTCTCTAAAGGCCACTTGATCGCTAAATTGGCATCATTCCAAGCAATGATCCCTTCATCACCTGGCACATAGTAATCAGTGCATTTATAGATAATGTCAGCATGCTCACTTAAGGTTAAAAAACCGTGTGCGAATCCTGCTGGAATATACATTTGCAGGCCGTTTTCAGCTGACAGAATTTGACCCACCCATTGGCCGAAAGTCGCCGAGCCCGCACGAATATCAACGGCCACATCAAAAATCTCTCCGGCGACCACTCGAATAAGTTTGCCTTGAGGATGGTTCTTTTGAAAATGCAGTCCCCGCAACACACCCTTTGCAGAGCGACTCATGTTTTCTTGCACAAAAGTAGGGGCTGTTAACCCTAGTCCCTCAAACAATTTGTCAAACTGAGATTGGCGAAAGGTTTCCATAAAAAAACCACGCTCATCACCGAAACGTTGGGACTCGAATAACAACACATCAGCAATAGCGGTAGAAATGAGTTTCATAATATCTCATGGTAAAAAAACGCGAAAAATAACTAAAGTACAGCAAAAGAAAAACTCGGTGCTAATGTTCAGCAACGAGAGCAACAGTGGCCATCATTAAAATAACACCCATTAAGCACCTTTGCTGCTCGTTATATTTGCATCCTATTATATTTGCATTACTCTAGTTTAATCCATGGAAGGGTATATCCAAATGGCTTGTGTATAAATACGGAGATAAAAAAATGCAAATAATCCATCACGGTGCAGTCAACGGAGTCACTGGCTCTTGCCATCAACTTGATATCAACACTCAGTCGAGTATTCTGATTGACTGTGGATTATTTCAGGGCGCTGAAACCGCAGGCAAAAGCGCCATTGAACAACTACCGATAGAGTTCGAACTCAGCAATATCCAAGCGCTAATTGTAACTCACTGCCATATCGACCATGTTGGCAGAATACCCTACTTGCTGGCAGCAGGCTTTAACAAACCTATCTACGCCACAATGGCCACTGCAGCGCTACTGCCAATGGTTATTGAAGACGCACTAAAAATTGGTGTGACCCAAAACCACCGTATGATAAAGCTCTACTTAAAAAAACTGCAACAACTCATCATACCGATTGAATATAATCAATGGTTTGCCTTAGAGCTCAACTCCCCTTTCAGCAATAACGCAGTGAATAACGCAGTGAATAACGCGAACCCAGACCATCAAGCCAATACCTATAACCAAGCCAAAGCAAAGTTTAAACCCGCGGGTCATATTCTTGGCTCCGCCTATGTAGAGATAGAGCTATCCAATAGTGCTGCCTCTAAAAATAAGCACACAAATAAGAACAAAGACAAGAGCCAAAACAACAGCCAGAACAAAGCTAAGCACAGAGTGGTATTTTCCGGCGATTTAGGGGCGACTAATACTCCGTTGCTTGCAAGTCCCAAAAGCCCTTATAGAGCAGACACTTTAGTTATAGAGTCAACATACGGCGATAAGAACCATCAAGGACGTAAACAGCGGAGTGAAAGTTTAAGAAAGGTTATAGAGAAGTCTGTTGCAGATAATGGCGTGGTACTTATCCCAGCCTTTAGTATTGGCCGAACACAAGAGTTACTTTATGAACTAGAGCAGCTGATCCATCAATATCAGCATAAAAATGAGATGTGGCAACATATTGAAGTGATTATTGATTCGCCAATGGCCGCAAAGTTTACCGAGCACTACCTACAGTTTAAAGCGCTGTGGGACAACGAAGCCAAACTAAAGCTCACTCAACACAGGCACCCGTTAGACTTCGAGCAGCTTTATACCGTCGGCAGCCATCAAGAGCACCTAGCAACAATAGATTACCTTTGTAAACGCAATAAACCGGCGATAGTCATTGCCGCAAGTGGTATGTGTACTGGTGGAAGAATTCAAAACTATTTAGCGAGACTGCTCGGCGATCCAACAACCGACATCATATTTGTAGGTTATCAAGCACAAGGAACAACAGGACGAGAGATCCAAACCTACGGATCTCGCGGAGGTTACAGCACCATAGATGGCAAGAAAATCACCATTAAAGCAGGAGTCCATACCGTCAGTGGCTATTCAGCCCACGCAGACCAACACAACCTAATTAACTTTGTAAAAGGCATGCGCGTTAAACCAACACTCATCCGCATAGTCCACGGCGATAACGACGCTAAAGCAGCACTCGCTGAGGAATATAAAAAACTACTCCCCAATGCGAAAATCGAAATAGGTGCGAGCGGAGAAGGTGATAATCGGTTAAGAGCCGATTTAAAGCCGGATAATGCTGAGACGATACAGGCTGAGACGTACAAGCAGGGACGGAATAGCTGAGATGATACAGGCCAAGACGGTGCAAACCAAGACAAAGTAAGGCTAACGGATAACAGCACATTCGAACAAACCGTCTTTGCTTTGTTCGACCCTAAACCGTCTTAGATCTAATCTGCTTTACTCGGCTCTTAATCTGCTCTTAACCTGCCCTTCCCGGCTTTTATCAGCCCTAAACCGTCCCTGCTCTTCCCGGCCCTTAATCTAATCTTTAACCGGCTTTCAGCTGTTATTCCCGGCTCTTAAACCTGCTTTAACCTTTCTTTCCCGTAAGCGCAGCGTTCTGTAAGTGAGCTTGCGAACGTTCCGTTATCCGAAACCGTCTTGGCTCTACCGGCTTCTAACCATCTTAGCTTTTACCGACTTTTAATCGGCTCCTTCCAGCCCTAAACCGGCTCTTAATCGGCCCTCAACCGTCTTCCGCAATCCCGACTCAAAAGATTCTTGCGGTTTCCAACCCAATTCTTTTTCGATTTTACTCGCGTCAATAGCATAACGTACGTCATGACCAGGCCTGTCATTCACAAATGATATCAAGCTCGAAAAACCGTCAACACTCTTATCACTACCCTTCAGCGAATATGGGTTATCCGCAGCGACATCTTCAAGAATGTTGCAAATCTCTTTGACGACATCAATGTTCTGCATCTCAGTATTACCACCGACATTATAGGTTTCACCCAATGTCCCATGACACACGACCTGATAAAGTGCTCGTACATGATCGTCAACGTATAACCAATCTCTTATCTGCTTACCTGAACCATAAATAGGAATGGACTTACCTTGAAGTGCGTTTGATATGGTAAGAGGGATCAGCTTTTCAACATGCTGATAAGGACCATAGTTGTTAGAACAGTTTGATAATATAACTGGCAGGCCATATGTTCTGTACCAAGCGCGTACAAGATGATCAGCCGCAGCTTTACTCGCAGAATATGGCGAACTAGGCGCATAGCTTGATTGTTCAGTGAACTTGCCTCCATCAGGTAAATCACCATACACTTCATCAGTGGACACATGAAGGAAGCGAAACGCTTGCCGTTTCTCACCTTGCAACTTCGAGTAGTAATCTCGGCAAGCTTCCAATAAAGTAAACGTACCAACAATATTGGTCTGTATAAACTCATCAGCACCACAGATAGAGCGATCAACATGGCTTTCAGCTGCTAGATGCATAATGGCATCAGGCTTAAATTGATCCAATACGCGGAGCAATAACACCCGGTCGCATACATCACCTTCTACAAACTGATAACGCGCGCTATGTTCAATTCCGGCCAACGCGGAAGGTGTACTCGCATACGTAAGCTTGTCAATATTAACAACCTCATCTTGTGTCTGTTCAATAATAAAGCGTACTAACGCAGAACCGATAAAGCCTGAACCACCGGTTATAAGTATGACTTTATTTGTCTTGCTATTTATTACCACAGCCAACTTAAAATACTCCATAAAGCGCTAAGCTATAGCCCCAATAGGGAATGACTACAGTGCACCATTTAACTGTTTTGGACTCAGCCTGAAACTTGAGAGTTAATTCCGCGGGAGGCATTATGCCTCAGCTACTTTAACAATCTCTTCTCACATACACCCAATGTCTTTTGAAGAAGCACGTTCCGTCTATATTATGCATAAACCTACACAATGGGGTAAGGCAAAGAAACAGCCCCAAATAGCCTCAGCCCTTAACCGTCTCAGCTCTGATCGGCTCTTAACCTGCTTTTATCGGCTTTTATCAGCCCTATACCGTCTTAGCTTTACTCGGCTCTTAATCCGCTCTTACCGGCTTTTATCAGCCCTAAACCGTCTTAGCTTTTCCCGGCTCTAACCCTTCTCAGCCTTAATCTGCTTTTATCGGCTCTTAACCTGCCCTAACCGTCTTAGCTTATACCTATTTTTTACTCCTTTAAAAACAAAAAAGGCCAACTCTAAGAATTGGCCTTTAAATAAACTTGAGGACGAATTAACAATTGGCCTTTAAATAAACTTGAGGATGAGTTAAGAAACTAACGGGATAACTTTTGCAGTTTCTTTTATAGAATCCATCTCTCTTTCTGACACACCTTGTTGCCATACCAAGTCGCAGATACCATCTGTTGGATTAAAGCCTGTCGGCGTAGTAAGCAAAATATCGCGAATCACTTCGTGTTGAAATGCATGACAAGCTTTATCAAGCCTGTCCAATATTAGGGAATATTCACTCCAATCTAAAAATGACTCATTAGCCGTCATAATACGTTCGTGCTCGGTCCCGGTAACATCATCACCAATAAGTAACTCTTCATAGAGTTTTTCACCTGGACGTAAACCGCTAAACTCAATCGCTATATCACCATCTGGATTAACCTCGTTTCTCACTTCAAATCCACTCAAGCGGATCATCTTCGAGGCTAAATCTACAATTTTTACTGATTTGCCCATGTCTAAAACAAAAACATCACCCCCTTTACCCATAGCACCCGCCTGAATAACAAGTTGCGATGCTTCTGGAATAGTCATGAAAAAACGAGTGATTTCAGGGTGAGTAACAGTAACAGGGCCACCATTAGCGATTTGATTTCTAAATAAAGGGACTACAGAACCTGATGAACCTAGAACGTTACCAAAGCGAACCATGCAAAAACGAGTGTGCTTATTTTCTTTAGCGAAAGCTTGCAATACCAATTCAGCCATACGTTTAGTGGTGCCCATGACATTAGTTGGGCGAACTGCTTTATCTGTAGAAATTAAAACAAATGTTTCGACCTTGGCAGCAATTGCAGCTCTTGCGGTATATAGAGTCCCGAACACATTATTTCGAACCCCTTCCACTACATTGTGCTCAACGAGAGGTACATGCTTGTAGGCAGCTGCGTGGTAGACCGTTTGAACGTTAAAAGACTCCATCACAGCTTGAATTCGATTCTCACGCTGGACCGATCCCATCAGAGGGAAAATAGGTACATCTAAATTAAGTTCTAAAGCAATCGTCCTTAATTCCCTCTCTATCGCATATAAAGCGAATTCTGAGAGTTCAAACAAAACCAATTTAGCAGGTGATTGCTTTATAATCTGGCGACAGAGTTCAGAGCCAATAGAACCTCCAGCTCCGGTTACCAGAACAACTTTGTTGGTAATATTGGCAGAAAGAAGATCCTCACGAGGAGAGATCGAGTCTCTTCCAAGCAAATCCTCAATCTCAACTTCTTTAATATCACTGTATAGCTTTTTGCCGTTCACCAAATCAGCCATCGCGGGAATAGTGAGCACTTGAACAGCCAAGGATTCGAGTGTTAACAAAATATTCTGACGCTTACTCCTACTAGCACTTGGGATCGCTAATAGCACTTTAGTTGCTGACTTTTGCTTTATCAGTTTGCGAATAATAGAAGGTGAATGAACATGCACCCCTTGAATAACCGTTCCATGCAAACTTTCATCATCATCGACAAACGCAAAAGGATGATATTCATGACTCTGCACTAAGGAGCTTAATAGTTGACGCCCACTAACACCTGCGCCGTATATAATCACAGGTTCGCCGACACGCTTGATCCCAGTGCCGACCAACGAGCGGACCATTGCTCGTGAGCCGCCAATAAAGACCAGTGCGAAAGCCGCGTAAATAAGAGGGAAAGTCCGAGGTACATTCGCTTCAGTATAAAACGCAACCAACACCAGAGTTATCGTCGATACAACGACACCAGAGGATATAGCGATCAACGCTTGCAAGCCCATATAACGTAATACCGCACGATAGAGGCCAAACTTAGCAAACACAAATAGACTCACAGGCACCACAAATAATAAAACAAGCCAGTAACCGCTATCCGACAAGACAGAAACATCATCTAAACGAACTAATAAAGCAGTCCAAAAAGCAAAAACTAAAAATAAAGAGTCAACTGCTAAACTCACCATACGCTTTTGAGCGCGAGGTAAAGTAAATATGCCTTGCAAAAATTCCATTTTTCGCCCCAAGTTCATAAATTTCATAGTATAAGAGATCTTAAAAAGGATTTACGCTGTAATAATAGCATAAACAAGGCTGCGATTTTACCATAAACCATATTATACAGATACCCATTTAGCAGTACGGGAATAGTGATATTCTGGGGGCGTACTCTTTAAACGAAAGGCATTTGTAAACATATGGTGAAACTGAGCAAGCATGGCACCTTAACTCTGTGTGAATATAAAGAAAGATAATGATCAAAGACAAAGTTTCGGTATATTCAAAACAACCGCTATCAATTCAAAATGAACCAATTTATAAAGTACTAAAAGTCGGTCGCCGTGCTTATACTATGCTTGGCTAACAGGACCTTGTATCGAACAGCGTAACCTAGTGTAGACAATTACACTTGGCGTTGGACCTATTGACGTTTCCGAAATAATTTGTATCAACAGTTCTGTAGCACATGATCCTGACTTGTAGCTAAAGGAAGTTGTATTTCATTGGATTTAAAACAACAAAAAAAGCCCGTTCTAAATAATTAGGCCGGGCTTTATTCATCTTACTCGATAACTATTATCATTCAACAGGTAAGTGAACACTTACCAAAACAGGGTATCATTTATGCTTCTCTAACCGCTTGGGCTATATTCTCAGCTTGAGTTCGAGTCATATCTAAATCTGAAGACTCAACCATCACCCTTATCAATGGCTCAGTCCCTGACTTTCTTAATAACACACGCCCATTCTCTGCAAGAATTGCTTCGGCATCTAAAACAGCTTGCTTAACTTTATCGGACGCAATAATCTCATCAGCATTGTTAGACGTTAAACGAACATTAATGAGTAATTGTGGCAATTTAGTCATACCAGACGCTACTTCTGCAAGTCGCTTTCCACTGAGTAGAACCGCTTGCAACACCAACAATGAAGCAACAATACCATCGCCAGTCGTTGCGAAGTTAAGATCTAATATATGGCCTGAACCTTCACCACCAATCTTCCAGCCAGTCTTTTTTAGCTGCTCAACAACATAGCGATCACCCACTTTAGCGCGGATAAAAGGAATATCTAGATCTTTTAAAGCAAGCTCTAAGCCTAAGTTGGACATTAAAGTACCAACAACTCCGCCTTCCAGCGTGCCATTTTGTTTAGCTGCTTGAGCTAGTATAAATAAAATCTGGTCACCATCAATGACTTGGCCATTATGATCAACAAACATAACCCGATCAGCATCACCATCAAGCGCGATACCTAAGTCTGCATTGTGTGCTACAACTGCAGTTTGCAAACTTTCTAAACTTGTTGCACCGCATTGTTCATTAATGTTTAACCCATCAGGTTTATCGTTGATGCTGACAACCTCAGCACCTAATTCACGATAAACATTGGGAGCAATATGATAAGCAGCACCATTAGCACTATCAATGATGATCTTTAATCCTGCTAGCGATAGGTCATGCGGAAATACACCTTTACAAAACTCAATGTAACGCCCTGCAGCGTCGTCTATACGACGTACTTTACCCAAATTAGCAGAATCTACACACTGCATTGCATTGTGATTAATCGCCTTATCTAATAATGCTTCAATTTCTAATTCTTGAGCATCGGTGAGTTTGCTTCCTGTATTAGAAAAAAGCTTAATGCCATTATCATAAAAAGGATTATGGGAAGCACTAATCACAACGCCAGCATCAGCACGAAAAGTAGATGCTAGATACGCAACAGCGGGTGTAGGCATTGGACCTACAAGTGAAACATTAACACCTGCAGCTGATAATCCAGCTTCAATAGCGGATTCAAGCATATAGCCACTTATCCGAGTGTCTTTACCAATTAACACACCCTTGGTGCCAGAGGAAGCTAATACAGTCCCTGCAGCCCAACCTAATTTCATTGCAAAATCAGGTGTAATAGGAAACTCACCTACTTTTCCACGTACACCATCAGTGCCAAAATATTTACGTGACATCAATTAACCTTTTAAAGCCAAAGTAAAAAAATAAAGCAAGGTCTCAGTTATAAAGTAGAAAATTCATAATGGAATTATAAACAACTGATACAACATACCTATATAAGGCTCATACAAAACTCAAATAAACATTTCCAAAAGTTCTACTTTTGAGCAGCTAATAAAACTTTTTTGATAACTTCGCATGTTTTATCTATCTCAGCTTTAGTTAATGTAGGGTGAACCACAAACATTAAGCTAGTCTCACCCAATTCAACTGCAGTCTTTAAACGCTCTTCAGGTCGCCATGGGGTGTTATCAAACGCTTTTTCAAGATAAACCTCAGAGCAACTTCCTTGGAAAGCTGGAACACCATGAGACATAATCTCATCAACAATACGATCTCGCGACCAACCATTGGCTAAATTATCTGGCTTAACAAACATGTAATGCTTGTATTCAGCGTGCTCAATATAATCAGGCACTACAACAGTGCGCACACATTTAAGATCTGTAACCACATCATCAATCGCTTTAGCATTAGCTTGACGCTTAGCAGTCCAAACAGGCATACGTGTTAATTGAATACGGCCTATCGCGCCCTGCATTTCAGTCATACGCCAATTAGTGCCAAAGCTTTCATGTAACCAGCGGAAACCTGGAGGATGCTCTCGATTGTAAATAGCATCAAAACTTTTACCGTGGTCTTTATAAGACCACATTTTTGACCACAAAGTTTTATCGTTCGTTGTAACCATGCCGCCTTCGCCGCCAGTGGTCATGATTTTATCTTGGCAAAAAGACCAAGCACCAATATGACCAATAGAGCCAACACTTCGGCCTTTGTATTTAGCACCATGTGCCTGAGCACAATCTTCGATCACCTTAAAACCATGTTTATCAGAAAGTGCCATAATAGCGTCCATCTCAGCGGGCATACCTGCAAGATGAACAACAACCACAGCTTTGGTTTTTGGCGTTAACACCAGTTCTATGCTTTGTGCTGTGATATTTTGGCTATTAAAATCGACATCAGCAAAAACGGGTGTAGCACCAGCTGTGACAATTGAGGACACAGAAGCTAGAAATGTGCGTGGAGTAGTAATGACTTCATCACCCACTCCTACACTTAGCGCTTTTAAAGCTAGGTCTAAAGCTAAAGTTCCATTACCTAAAGCAATAGCGTGGTCACAGCCATTCCATGCAGCAAATTCATTTTCAAAATTACGACATTCTTGACCTGTCCAATAATTAACTTTGTTTGATAATAGAACACGACTGACGGCATCAGCTTCTTCTTGAGTAAAAGAAGGCCATGGTGACACTTTTTTGTTTAACATTTATATAGATATCCCACCATCAACAATTATTTCAGAACCAGTGATCCAACTAGCTTTTGAGGATAGTAAAAATAATATAGGTTCTATTATCTGACTTATTTCTCCTATTCCTAATGGATACTCTAGATTAATTTTATCAAGGTACTCCTTCGTATACACATTAGAATGTTTTTCAAGTAATTCGGTTCTAACTAAGCCAGGTAATAAAGCGTTCACACGAACATTATTTTTTTGAAAACTCTAGAGCCAAACATTTCATTGAAGCATTCATAGCAGCCTTACTTGCAGCATAAGGCAAAATACCTTGACTCCCTCTTATTGCAGAAATTGAAGAAATAAATACTATAGAAGAACCTCCTTCCGTAATGTTTCTTTTATTAGCAAAGATTTTAGCTACAGCCAAATTTGACAATAAGTTTACATTCATTAAATTTGAAATCTTTGACATTTTACATGCACTAAAGGGTAATATGTACTGTGTTCCAGCGGCTAAAACACACCCTCTAAAGTTGTTAAAGTCCTTAACTATTAGCTTAACTTTCTGCTCTACTTCATCGGGGTTACAAAAATCCATTTCAACAAAATGCAGCGTACTAAAATTTAAAGTATTTAGCTTTGCTGGATTACGACCAATAGCTATAACGGAAGCACCAGCTAATAATAAAGATTTTGTAACTTCGAATCCGATGCCAGAAGTTGCGCCCGTAACGACAAAGTGATCATTGCTATTATATTGATACATTTAATGGAGTTTATCCGAGACTAGGTTTACAACATCTTGGAACGTTTTACATTCAGTTATATTCTCACTCGCATCAATACCAAAACTATCATCAAAAAGTGCAAGTACACCTAAAATAACCAAAGAATCCCATTCAGAATAATCCTCTAAACTATCTTTCAACTGCGGTTCAGTCTCAAGTTGCATCAACTCAACTATTTCTTTCATCAATTCGTCTAAGTTCACTTTATTTCTCCAA
>NZ_PJBM01000039.1:0-3084 GCF_002836075.1 Shewanella sp. GutDb-MelDb
TGCATAAAGAACGCGAAATATGATCTTCAAAGGAATATGTAACAAGAGGCATGAAATTGGTAAAAACATTGTGACTAGGCTTGATAGTTGAATAACAACTCATTAATGATAATATCAAAGGTGAAAGCCTTGCAGAATGGGGCGTGTGATTTAAAGCGTATAAATCTTTTAAAGTCAAAGGCTTACGTACATCTTATTTAACATAATATACATTGTGCGCATGATAGTGTGTAATTGATAATGGACTAGAAAAGGATGTTATCGAATGAGTTTTACTCATTAAGGTATTTGCAGCTTACATAGCTAACACAATGTTTAATTACCATTATGATGATGAATATGTACAGCGCTACTGTGTTGATTCTGCAGTACTAAGCCTATCAATCTCTAAAAGCAGCCACACAGCGCACGCCACTTTTATTATGCTATAGATAAGGGTTTCTGATTAAAGCTTGGTTTTGACTATCAACTGATTTGCCAACTCAATATCTCTGTAGCTGTATCTCTAGATGCTAGCTGAATTGAACTAACGTAGTTACTGCAAACACTAGATACACAAGTCGTTATTATCACGTATCAACATTGAACTTGGTTTGTTCACTGAGATTAGCAAATGTTAGTAATCATCTATACAAGAATTAATCTTAGCATGATCATGATTTGAGCTTTGCTCATAGCGTTTGCTTGATATCTTTAATGCACTGAGTGAATTGTTCTATGAATGTGTGAAGCTCTAGTCTGGTTAAAGTAACTTGAGACTAAAACTAACTTAGATAACATACGCAGAAAGCTAACGTTCACTGCAAACTTTCAATGCTAACTATGCTCGTTAACTCAATAACAAACATTGGCTCCGGCCATGCATATTGGTTTGACGGTCGCGTTCTGTTGAAATAGCCCGCTGCACAAGTTCGTAGAAATGATGCTGATTGATTTGGCTAACCCAAGTTCCAGCTCAAAGCCCCACAAAAGAACTCGCTCACGCGCTCATACAAAACCTAATTTTAACCTGCATTGCAGCTTAGTTTAATCATGTTCACAAGACGTATTGTTAGATAACCATCTATAGATGGCTTTTGATACTTAGTGCTCGATAAACACAGCATCTGCTAGATACCGTAATGACAAGCACAGTTCGATAAAACTGTAGATCCTTAATCAACACTGGCGTTAACTATTTTAGCGCCGACTGTGCGATTTAATCATTCGATAAACTAGTTTGTCAGTGTATACAGCAGCACTGCTTAAGTCATCGCTGTTGCAATGTTGATGGTAATGTAAGTCTTGAAGTCATTAATAGTAACTAAAAGACGTGAGATTAGGCTTGGGTTTAGACTTTTTAATGAGATGCCGATAATGTCACTTATCGGCATTAACTGTTCTGGATTTTATGATAGCTCAAATATTGTCTATGACTTTAAAGCTTTGGTATTGTGATTAACGGATAAGAAAAAAACCAGGCTTTGGCTAATTTATTCTCTAGTTAAGCCTTTAACCTATACCTTGCAGGTTATCTAAGGGTCTATTTTGCCCACTTTGATGGCGCTCAATTTGTGTTGTGTGCAAGTATTGCGACGTTGTATCGATGCTCTCATGCCCTGCATCAGCTTGCACATGTGACAATGGCCGGCCATGAATATTGATGTCATGGGTAATGCCGGTATGGCGAATGTTATGGATACTTAGCTGCCGCATCTGTGCCCCATCTTCAACAAAGCCATCATTTTCAGCACATATCGCAGCAAGTACGATGATCTTATCTACCTCTTTCCTTATTTGACGTATTCCAAGGTTCGCATTGATTAAACCGACTTCCCTACCTCTCCCTGCTGCTTTTTGCCTAATAATGAGCGGGTGACCTTCATTGGTTTTTGGATAATCGGGTAGATTAAGGTAATGACGATACTCCACTAAAGCGGCAAGTAAAGCATCGGACATGGATACTGTACGGCGCTTGCCGCCTTTACTTGAAGGAATATGAAAACTCCATATTCCCGTTTGAGGATTACGCTTAAATTGATCCATAATAGGCGAGTAACCTGCCCTTGCTGATACTTCTGACACTCTTAGATAGCAGGCGTAAATGAGCTTAATGAGAAACAAACTACGTTGATGAAGTTCGGGCTGCTCTGCTGCAAGCTTAGTGACAGTCGACATCACATAAGACCACTGTAATTCAGTGAAGGCGAGTTGATTCTCACCGTCATTATTGATGCGATACTTTTTATTGGACGAGAACCTACTTTTATTGAGCCACATTTGAGCTGGATTCTTTTCAACAAAATCTTCACTCATAAGATAAGCATAGAAAGAGGACAGAATCGCCATTTTGGTTTTGAGCGCGCTTTCACTTAAGCTGTATGGCTGTACAACACCTTCCACCTTCTTACCTCTAAAAGGTAACCATTGTGGATTGGGGCTTCTGAGTTCACTGCCCTTTTGCTCTTTAAACTGAGCTACATTGTAAAAACCTATTAGCGTGAGTGGCGGTGCTTGGCAATATTCAACGTATTGGCTTATCTCTTTTCGCCCTGCTGCTGAGACTTCTATTTGAGCGACATCGAAACACCAATGTAAAAAAGTGGTTAACTCGCTCCGATAGGCCTTATAGTTGTTTTCACTGAATTTCTGTTCACACAGCCAGTCTGTGGCATGCTCAAATACCAAACTCGCGTCTTCAATTCCACAGAGTGCTAGCTGAGTAATATGTTGATTTATGATGGGATTGCCGCTTTGAATGAATTGGATAGAGTCAAACAGTGGCATAACATTGGGTAGCTGCATTTTATTACTACTAAGATCACTGACTATAACTGCATATTAATCAGTTACGCTGCATCAAAGTAGCCTTATATTGCTCAGAGGTTAGTTATTACGCATAATTAAGCTGTTGTTATACTTATTTTACTGCCGCAATGACTAATACAGTCGCTTAAACAGGCTTTTTCACAATGAATCCGCTTTTCGCAACACCAAAGGCACAGCTGCCAAACTGTCTGCTTTGACTCGGCGTCTAAGCATTTAAAATCTGCTGCACATAAGTGCCCTTGCTGTATTAGTTGGGCCATCTTTTGTTGCGATATA
>NZ_PJBM01000040.1:0-3025 GCF_002836075.1 Shewanella sp. GutDb-MelDb
TTATTTGTCCTGCTTGAGTTGCTTGTGATAAGCAAGTTACGCGCTATTTTCAATTTTGTGACTTGGTGCCGAGTCATTTTTTAACATCAATACAATTAAGTAAACAATATTAAGCGGAGGGACAATACATAACAATACACCTATTAATGCTGCAATTTTAGGTGTAGAAGTTTTACGCTTGCCTAAGTAATAACTTAAGCCACCAACGATAAAGAGAGATATAAAGACTAGTTGACCAAAAAATGTTGCATTGATATTCATGCGAAACTCCTTTTTGCATATAACGCCGTATTAAGCGGACTAAAATCACTGGTTACAACGTCGAACGTAACTAACTGTTTTAGTTCAGTTTAAACATCTTACTATGCGTTTACTCTGAACGCCACACATCTTCATAGCCATCACGATCAATAATTAAATTAAACTCTGGTTCAAGAGCTAAATACTTAATTATTTCAGGGCAATACTTTTCAAGGTGTAATGCACATAATGGTTGATAAAAATCACTATCGTCTGAAGATTCGCCACAATGAATGTACCACCCATTTGTACCATTTTCTGGTTTTACTCTTACTGCATGAATCGGTTTCAAGTGTAAAGTCTGAATAGCAATTCCAACTTTCAGGTTCATATTTACACCATAAAAGGTGGAACCATATTTTTTACAAATTGAACGTTGAGAATCTTGCATTTAACTAAACCTTAAATGACGCATAACGCCTCAAACACCGGATTGTGAATGTTGGCGGTTTTGTTGAGTGTTTTTTCAAAAAGGCCACAACATTTACAATTCCGCGTGCTTTGACTTGTTAAGAGCTAGGTGCTTAATACTTGCGCCGGGCTCATATGTAAAGAGAGGCTGCTCTTCTGTGTTTTCAGGCGTAAGGATAACCTGTTTATTCAGCGCCTTGCCAACTGTGGACATAAACTCAAAAACAACCTTTGCCCTGGCTTCGCTATCAATATCCCTAGGATCAATGTCCAGTTCAATTTCCTCAGGTATGAAGAAATGACAATTAACAGTAACCCCATCTAAGCCAATGGTTAATAGATTCGGATGATCTTGGCTCACAACTACCTCTGCGATACTTGCTGGTAATTTAGTGGGCTCACCCTCAACGAAGTAATTCAGGGTTGCTTCGCTACAACGAAGGAAGTCTATAAAGGCTTGCCAGTCGAGCAAATCAACATCCTTTATGTATAGTCCCGCAAGCTTCCGTCAGGCCTAAATTCAATTTTGTAGTCTTCCCAGATCATAATTATGTAGGGCTCTTAACAGCTTATTCAATAGCAGAACGATAATGTTTCAGGCTGCTCAATTCAAACTTCAAAGGTAACATCGCTAAGTCATTGTTGTAAATGGAATATTTTCTTGAATACGTAAGTAATGCTCAAAATACTGCCGGAGAAAGAATGCGTCTTTGTTTACGAGGTCTATACAACACTTTTAAAAATTTCGCAGTAGATTGATATGTATGGGTTTTCTCGAATGTTACAAAATTATAGATGCGTAAAAAGCTCATTTTACGCATCCTTTGACGCCAGAATTATCTCAATTTGGAGCAAATCAGTTATACCACCTTCTACGAAAAGCTAGTGGGCAACTAGTCTTTGGGCGGCAAGTAAAGTGGGAAAAAAGATTAGAAAAAGTAAGGTTATGCTGATTGTCCCATTGCTAGCACCAATTCGTTTTGGGGCATAAGTGAGTTAACTTCAGGCCGATAAATTCCAATGGCCTATGGCAAGCGTATGTACAGACGCAACTGAGACTCGCCGTAGCTCTTTATAAAAGAAAGGGTCCATGTAAGCTCAACCATGGCTTCTGACCTCTAAGAATGAAATGCATTAAAAATAAGTAACCTTCGCTAAAAGTTTATATTCTAATAAAATATGGAATTGCCACTAAAATCACACCAACAATAAGCAACATAGTCACACTAGACATAAAGTATGGGAATACAAAAAGCGATAAACCTATACATAATGGCACTATCGCTTTTTGCCTGCGGCCATACATAAAGTAGCCCATGCCAATACTGCCAAACAACACACTCCAAACCATTATTGATGCACTATCCATTGGGGTACCACCTGTTTGATGTTGATTGCCATATAACGTGCTGCCAATAAGCGAATTTAGTGTTAGCGGGCCATTTAAAGTCAACCACTATCAAAGACGTAAAATGTCCAACGGTAGAGCTTTGTTGATATACATGTCACTGTAAAGCTTAAATTCAACAGACAATGTCACTCGCCTTCATTGCAAGACTCACTTCAATTCAAAGGTGCCTAAATCCAGAAAAAAAGATCATATTGTTCAGACAACAGTTTGAGGCTCATGGCTATCGACATCGTCACTACTAATGGCTTGATAATTTTAGTGCCTTTAGTTAGCACCAAGCGCGAGCCGAGTGTCGCGCCGATTGCCTGCCCTACCAGCATGACACCACCAAGCATCCAAAACACTTTGCCGCCGATGGCAAAAAAGATCAACGAGGCAATGTTAGTAGAGAAGTTGAGAATTTTAGCATGTGCTGTCGCTTTCGCAAGGCCGTAGCCCGCCAAGGAGACAAACGCTAAGGCAAAGAAACTGCCGGTACCGGGACCAAAAAATCCATCATAAAAACCCACACCTAATGCGGCCGTAAAGGCAAATACTGCCGGTGTCAGTACTTGGTGTTTTTCCTCTTCAGTAATTTTTTTCGAAAATAGAAAATAACCACCAATACTTAGAATCAGAAACGGCAACATAACCTCAAGAAAAGCGGTGTCTATCATCTGCACGGCAATGGTACCTATTGCTGCCCCAATAAAGGCACAGAGGATACTCAGCTTCATATCTGCCAAATTAATAAGACCTTTACGGACAAAGTACATACTGGCAAAGAAACTGCCACCACAGGCTTGTAATTTATTGGTGGCTAATGCGACTGTTGGTGGTAAACCTGCCCACATAAGCGCAGGAATGGTTAACAAACCGCCGCCACCTGCTATTGCATCGATAAAGCCGGCAACGACTGCCACA
>NZ_PJBM01000041.1:0-2997 GCF_002836075.1 Shewanella sp. GutDb-MelDb
AAAGAGAAGCACGTTATTGTCAGCTTTTCACCCCCTGCATTACAAACGTAGAATCTAGCGCCTTATTGCCTATCGAAGCAGTAAAGCCTGACAATTCACAGCAGGGACTGAGCGACAAAGTCGCTAAGCTCGAAATTGAAGTCAGTGAGTTAAAGATACTGGTACAACAGCTTCTGGCTAAATAATCAAAACCCAGATTAAATTATAATTAATCCACAATAGCTCACCAATGATTAGCGCCCGTCAGTTCTGGTGTTAATCTGTTAGCCGTTTTAATTCCACATATTAAGGGAATAGTTTGGAAAACAGTAAACACAGCAATGATTTGCGCAATACGCTTTTACTTGCCCAATTTGAAGTCAAAAAAATGTTGTTCAACCCTAGAGGGATGATTGCGCTTGCCGCTTTTGCTCTCGTTTGGTTACTTATTTTGCTCTATCCAATCCGCGGAGCATCAGAGTTTTTAATCACTCCCCACTACAAAGAGCTTATCGAAGGCATATTTGGGCCGGACGTGGTCAGTGAATTGTTCAAATGGTCTGTCGCTGAATTGGCTATTTATTGGATTGCAGCGCTGTACCTTTTTCCAATGTTCAGTATCTTTATTGCAGCTGATCAGTTCTCCTCTGACAAATCTCGCGGTACATTCCGCTTCTTAACGCTTAGAACCAGTAGAGAAAGTATTTTCTTCGGCCGTTTTTTAGGCCACATGACAATCCAAACGATTTTAGTTTCTTTAACGGTGTTAGCCACTATTGCGCTCGCAGTGAGTAGAGAAACAGCACTATTAATGCCCGCTATAACCAGTGGCATATTGGTTATCGTCAACCTTGTTATAGTAATTTTACCCTATACCGCATTAATGGCGATACTCTCGCTCTATGCAAACTCAGCGCGTCAAGCAACCATATATGCCATTCTTATTTGGGCTGCAATGTCGATAACAATCGCTGTCATCAATAACTTCCTACCCATTATTAGTGAATTAAAATGGATCCTTCCAGGCTCTCAGATTTCATTAATGATTAACACCCAAGGCTTAGGCAGCTTTGCATATGCGCCTGTGGCTTTATTGCAAACAATAGTGCTTCTGTTACTAGGACGTATATATATCAAACGGAGCGCGCTATGAGACTCATTGAATGTAAAGGTTTATCGAAATCCTACGGCAGTAAACAAGCATTAAGGCAGGTTGATCTTAACTTGGAAGCCGGAGAGCCGATTGCTTTAGTTGGACCCAATGGTGCGGGTAAAACCACGCTATTCAGCCTTTTATGCGGTTATATAACACCGACTGATGGCGAGGTTAGTATACTGGGTCATACGCCGGGAGATAGCGCACTGCTTGGACGTGTCTCTTCTCTACCTCAAGATGCCACTCTTGATCCTAACTTTGATATCCTGACTCAACTAATGCTGTTTGCTACTTTGCAGGGTTTTTCTAAAAGTGACGCTAAATCGGAAGCCCTTAGAGTCTTATCCTTAGTCGACTTAGCCGATTGTGCCTCACAAAAGCCTAAATCATTAAGCCACGGTATGGCAAAACGAGTCGCTATCGCTCAATCATTAATTGGTTCGCCAGAATTAGTGTTATTAGACGAACCGACTGCAGGTCTTGATCCCGCCAACGCCAAGAAAATTCGAGAATTGGTTAGAACGCTTTCAAACAAGACAACCTTTATCATCAGCTCACACAATTTAGATGAACTTGAAAAACTCTGCGGACAAGTTTTGTATCTAGAGCAAGGACAGCTAACCCAATCAGTGTCCATGAATGATAACTTACAAAATCAGTACATTACGCTAACGATGCAGCAGTGTGATGCCGATAAAGTCGTTGATGCTGTCATGGCACTACCTGACATAAACTCAATTGAGAAAAAACAACATAACGAGTTTTTGATAAAGCATAATAGCGAAGAGGATTATGCCATTGAAAGTGCCCTATTCGCGTTATTCAAGCATAATAACTGGCAATATAAAGCCATCCTCAAAGGGCGAACCCTTGAAGATAAACTCTTCTCTTAATAAGTGACTCGCTGAATAAATGGTCTATTGAATAATGATCGCACACCACTGGTACCAAGCAAGGTACCAATGGTGTTTTCAGTGTCCATTGCTCCCTGTCCCGCCACTAACATCACTTTCTACAATACTTCAAACTGCATAATACTCTTTACCCAACACTGCTTAACCCACCAAATAACCAAAGTAAGCAGTGCTCTGCATTGATTGTAGATAATGGTGGTCAGTGAAAAAAATCCATAACACGGGATAATGCTCAATCGATAGTCACCATTAATGCCTAGTACTTAGCTTAAGTATTTAAACGCCCTCCGAATGAACGGACACTTAATGCAATCGCTATCAATCGCCGTGCAGCTGGCAAGCGGATTGTGACTGAGATAACGATAGTCGTATGCTTAAGCTACAAAACAGCGTAGAAAACTAACATCCACCCATAGAGTCGTACGATGGTACTTTTAGGCTAGTAGCGTTTAGGCAAGCAAGACAGAGCATGTTTTGTGTTTAGGGGCGTAACTAGATTAGGTAAAACGGAGTGATACTGAGATTTACATTTTATTGCGGAATTAAGCTGGGAATGAAATGTTTTTTAAAATACAGAAAAGAAAAAAGAGCCGTGATAAATCACGGCTCTTCAGAATTTTTTTGCGATTAGCTAGATGCTAATCAAGCTGGTAACTAAACTACAGTTACGTTCTCAGCTTGTGGGCCTTTTTGACCTTGAGTAACAGTAAACTGAACTTTTTGACCTTCGTCAAGAGTTTTGAAACCGTCAGAGTTGATAGCGCGGAAGTGTACGAATACATCTGGGCCAGACTCTTGCTCGATAAATCCGAAACCTTTATCAGAGTTAAACCACTTAACAACGCCAGTAACTTGAGACATAATATTGAATCCTGTAAATATAAATTAAAGCCTTAACGGCGGTAAAGCTGGAAAATGCCGGTTTACTTAATGTTAACAGGACGAACA
>NZ_PJBM01000042.1:0-2979 GCF_002836075.1 Shewanella sp. GutDb-MelDb
ATTTGAACCCACAGCTTGCCTGCCTAGTTGAGGGTCGTGGTCGGGTATTTATCTATCACGGCGGCTTTGTGGCTTTTGTGGATGACGAGCAAACCTTTATTACCCGAATGGACTGAAAATTATTCAGTAAGTTGAAATCGGCGAATTGGCTTCCCTAGCAACGAATGGGGCAGAAACAAGTCACATCAAAACCATGATAATTGTCGTTAACATTAAATAGGTTATGCTAAATTAAAAAATCAGAAGAAGTTAGTTGATTTCCTCCTTCAATAAAACTTTCCTTTTAGCTCTATCATTCCACCTCAATAGTCGGTCCTATAATCCCCAATCTAACGGTCCAGAGGCTTAGACTAGGTTATTAGCGATAGAGTAAAAAGTAATTTTCATAATGCCTTAATCCCCCCCCTTCGCCCTATTTACTTCCGATACCTGCATTTTGAAATATGGAGTAACTATGAACACAGGGAAATCACTAAATAAGGGAATGATGAGTTTGATAGCAACACTAGATAACCTAAGCAGAGGCTTAAGAAAGGAATTATTACATACACATACAATTGTGTATAAGGACGAAGTAGAGCTATATTTCTTACTTCACGCCATGAAAGCTAGCATTAATAATGAGGCTTGCTCCCAAACAGAAAGCGAACTAGCCATTACCTTTATTGATGACTTTTTGAGTATGCACATTAGTCACAAAGAGGTCACTACTGACAATGCCAATTTAGTGCAACCATAAAGGTAAAAGCACATTTCAATTCACCTATAAATTTAAAAGGGTATCAAGAACCACTCTAGCGAATCCTAAGGGTTCGCATTTTCACTTCAAAAAACCCCATTCACCAATTCAAAATATCAATGTGAACTAAATCTTTTACTGGCATAGCTAATTTGACCAGCAAGTTAGAGGCTAAGTTATCACCTCACAAGTTAACCACTGCACCTGAATAAACACATTTAATTTACTTGGGCAGAAATAAAGCTCCAATTTTTTCTTACAACAATAACAAATACTGAAAATTCGCTAAGGTTGGTCTTAACTATCATTAGAGTGTTTTGAATTATCAAACTGCTCTATGTGACAACTCTCGAGGCCGAGTAGTTGTGTCCCTAATATAAGCGAATCTGAGAGAATACTTACTTAAGGGAAAGTATGTTATTGGGTACCAGACACGAAAGCGAAGAAGGTATTTACGTTGCTAGGCATCGCTAACACAACTACGGAAATGGGCGCTTAGGTGCCCTTTTTCCTTCCCTGCTATTGATAAAACTTTTCAGTCAATTCGTTGCAAAGCGCTGTTCTATACACAACCTTCCCTCTCAGCAACTCTGCATCTTCAATACTTAACATCGCTAGCTTTGTCTTTTTATCAAACCTACTTGGCATTTCATCAAGTAGCTGGGTATGCAGTCTCTTTATGTCATTAAAGATTTGCAGTGATTGGGAGAACAGCATCACTTTGTCGTAATAACCGTGCTTGAGGCCATACAGCCACTTTAGCAGAATGGTTTGTCGTGCTGCTTTGGTTTTGAATGAGTGCTCTATTTCAATTGCTGCGATAGTGCCATCGGGCTCTAATGCTATTCCATCGACATTACGCACATCATCCGATTTAAAAAGCCGCTTAAACTCAGGTTCGGTGACAAACGAGTACCAAAACGGTTTATCTACATTGTCTTTTGCTCTGTTATGCAGCCCTTTTAGCTGAACGTATTGCATCATAAGGTCATGCATAATGGTGTTTTTATTAACGCGTAAGCTAGGCTCTCCGGCGCGGAAATATACCGCTACAGATAACAACTCCTCTGCATATTTGGCTCCCGCGTAATCGAGTACATAAACTCGGCCATCCATTGAGCGATGCGTGATAACCAGGCTCAATAATTGTTCACTCACGAGCTTATTCAAATGCTCCAACGCGAGACGCTGAGGAATACCGTAAAGCCAGGCAACTATGGTTGGAGATGTCAGGCCAAAACGGGCGACAAGTTTCATGGTCAACACTCGCCTTGCTTTACCTATTTGATTGTTGTTAGCGCCTTGCTGATAACGCATGGGTATTGATAGGTAGGGTTGATACTGAGAACCCTCTTTACCTGAAGTATCGAGTGTTTGGTCTATCTGTTGTTGCGGGATATTTGAGTCATACATCTTGATACCTGTCATCCAGTTCATAATCGATATCTAGAGATAGAGCTTTATGATACAAACTATGGTGACTCAGACAAATAAGTGCAGGTTTTCATTCCGAGATGCCTATTTCCCCCTCTCGGGATGAAAATAGCGATAACCATCGCTACCAAGCCAGGCGTTGCCTGATGAATGAATCACTTCGTGACACATTCATATGCCTTGAAACGCACGCCAGCTCTGATGACTCGTCATCGACACTGTCTTACGAGCTACGCTCTAGCTTTTCAAGACATCAAACGCGCATGTATCTCGCTCCGCTCTGTACTAACCGCATTTTCGCCGCTTACGACGAGGGGATGTGTTCCACCTCTATTCCCTCTTTCGACACTCTGCTTTTCTGACGAAAAGGCAAATGGTTTAGCCATCAATTTGTGCCATCAATTTGTGCCAAATTTGAGGCTAAATTTTGCTGAAGCAAAACGTAAATGCGGTTAGTACAGACCAGCTGTACATGCGCGTTGCTCCTTTGAATCGATACTTCGTATCAATCCAAATACGCGAGCTGAAAGCATGTTTCACATGCTGTTAATTGCAAATAATCGTGCCGATTTTTGCTGTAAAAGCACACATTCGTTTTGGTGTAATCGTTAAAAATGAGGATTTTTTGAATCTAAAAATGCAGAAAATACTGGGAAGTTGGGCCAAACTTTTTGTTGCTGACATTTCAGTCAAACAAGTTTGTAATTTAGCATTTTTTCATTAATGTGTATAGAGAGCGGTAAAAAATTAAACGAAAAACTGGAGATAGGTATGAACAAATTGCTTAACGTAGAACCTCAAGTAAA
>NZ_PJBM01000043.1:0-2969 GCF_002836075.1 Shewanella sp. GutDb-MelDb
ACTTCACGTTCGGAATACCAGCTGTTTGCAGCGGCTTAAACTTCACGTTTGGAATACCAGCTGTTTGCAGCGGCTTAAACTTCACGTTTGGAATACCAGCTGTTTGTAGCGGCTTAAATTTGACGTTTGGAATACCAGCAAGATTTATAGCTTGCTCTTGATATAGGAGGTCATCCTTGTCGTAGTCGGCGACTATGGTGTGGCTTGACGCCATCACTGGGAATGAACATGCAAACGCTACAGAGGCAACTAATCCATTAATTATCTTTTTCATTTTAAACCTTTTCGAAGTTTCAGTCTTTTTGACTATTGAAAAGGTTATTGCAGATGTCGTGCCAATGTTCTAATTGTTGTTGAGTTTAAGTATTATTTAGGGATATGGCTTTTAATGGGTTTGAGTTTGTATCATTTCGTAGCAGGGTTGTGAATTCAGATTCTGTTACTGCTTTACTAAATATGTAACCTTGGATCTCTTCACACTTGAGTGCTCGGAGAATATTCAGTTGAGATGCTTCTTCAACCCCTTCCCCTACCACTGAAAGCCCCATGTTATGGGCGATAGTGATGATTGAATCGACCATCTTTAAATCGCGGTCAGATTTGTCGATATCATCGACAAATGCTTTATCAATTTTCAAGGTATTAATCGGGAATCGTTTTAAATATGATAGTGATGAGTAGCCTGTACCAAAATCATCTAAGGCTAAACTAACACCCATTTTTGATAACTGTTGCATTACTTTTATTGCTTTTTCTGGCTCACTAATTACGGTGCCTTCCGTTATTTCAAGCTCCAAATTGGCAGCGGGGAGTTGAGTGAGACGTAAAATTGACTCTATACGTTGTTGAAGATCAGGTAATGCGAACTGTTTCGAGGATAAATTAACGGCTACGCGACCATTAAATAGTCCTAATGAGCGCCATTTTTGCGCAGCAAAACAAGCTTTCTTTAATACAATATCACCAATCTCAACGATAAGGCCGTTCTCTTCAGCTAATGGAATAAAGCTGTTTGGTGGTATTAGTCCATGTTGTGGATGATTTAGTCTAACAAGGGCTTCCATACCTGCCATATGACCAGTCTTTAAATCGACTTTAGGCTGGTAGTAGACTTCAAATAAATCATCTTTTATAGCTTCACGGATCAGGTTTTCAACTTCGAGTTGTCTAATAGCATTCTTGTTTAGTGATTCTGAATAGAACTGGTAACGGTTTCCGCCGCCTGATTTTGCGTGATACATAGCAATATCCGCTTTTCGAAGTAATGCTTGCTCGTTTTGATCATCTTCAGGGTACAACACAATGCCGATACTGACGCCAACCACGACTTTTTCTGCTGACAGTTGAAACGAAGTTTCAAATGCGTGGATGACTGTCTTGGCGATAACAGCACTTACACCTATATCGGGATTCTTATCTATCAATATAGCGAATTCGTCACCGCCTAAACGGTAAATACTGGTGTGGTCGGGTACAGCGGCTTGTATTCGCTCGGAAACTAATATGAGTAGTTCGTCCCCAACTTGATGACCCAATGAATCGTTAATCTTTTTAAAATTATCCAGATCCAAAACCATCAAAGTATGGTGGGAATCTCTTTTAACTAAGTTACCCAGCGTGACCATCAGGTTGGAGCGGTTCGGAAGGTTAGTCAACAGATCGTTATTGGTCAGTTTTCTGAGCTCTTCCTCTTGTTGTTTTCTGCGACTGACATCTGAGAATACACCGACATAATGCGATAGCTCACCTTGTTCGTCATATATCGCATCAACGGTCAGTTCCATCAAGAAGCTAGTACCGTTGCCTCTGGCTGATTCGACTTCGTTACTCCAACGACCCTGTTGTTTTAAGATAGAGCGGATTTGCTCTGAGTAACTGTCGGGGTATAAGTCAAAGTTGAATAGGGTACCAATAAAGTCCTTCTTGCTTAGCATTGATAGATCGCAGCAAGCTTCGTTAACCTCTACGAAATTGAATTCACTATCTAAGATGAACATACCTTCAGAGATATTTTGAATCGCTCGTTCAAATAAGCGAAGTTGTTCTTCAGCTTGTTTGAAGTTATTAATATTCTTAATCGTTCCTGTCATTCGCAGTGCATTATCATTCTCATCGCGTTCAACAATCTTAGCGCGGTCTAAAATCCATACCCAGTCGTCAGATTTACCTTTGACGCGATATGCTGCCTCAAAATGATCAGTTTCACCATAGAAGTGTTTGTTTAGCGCATCACGGACGCGAGTTTGATCCATAGGATGGATATTACTCTCTTCCCCCTTTTGTCCTGAGCGTTGTCCATCTCTTGGGAACTCTAGCGATCCCCAGATATTAGAGCGATAGATTTGACCCGTTTCAATATCCCAATCCCACATCTCATCGCCACTGCCCCAGAGTGATAGTTTTAAGCGCTCTTCACTTTTGGCTATCTGTCTTTGAATCTCACGTCGTTTTAGGGATATTTTAATTATGGTTATCGACATTAATAGGGCAAAAGTAAAATAGATTATCTTTGCTGGGAGTGATAGCCACCAAGGAGGGGTTATCTCAATAAGTAAGTTTTTCTCTTCGCCTTTTTTACCAGAGATAGGATCAATAGCATAAACTGAAAACTCATAATCACCGGGAGATAAATTTGTATAAGTCGCTGAATTTATACCTTCTGAGTTAATCAATGAATCAGACAAACCTCGCATTTGGTAGATGTAATTAATATCTTGCTGATGGACCTTAGGGCTATTAAATAATAACGTGAATGGGTAGTCTGAATATTTTAGTTTTATTTTTTTAGTTTTGTTTAATTGATTTATTAACACTTCCCCACTAGGTGTTACTGGGATGTTGAATATTAAGAGTTGATTTAATGTTACACTGGCCGGCTCGCGGTTAGTTAAATAATCATCTAGTTCTTCCAATGATATCAAGCTAATCCCTGTGATTCCACCTATGTATATTTTATTCTTCCCCTTTAG
>NZ_PJBM01000044.1:0-2954 GCF_002836075.1 Shewanella sp. GutDb-MelDb
TGATTTTTAATAAAAAATAGTGTTTTATTAAAAACCTATTCTCATTTTAACTTCAGCTTAAAAAGCTCCCCAATATTGATTATTCTGCCTTGCATTCACGACTCTTTGTGACAGATATTCTTGCCGTACTGCATGAAAATCAGTCTGTAAGATTGTTAGTTAGTTGTTTTTAATAGCTTGTTTTTGGTCAGTTAACCTTTGTAAGTTAAGGCTTTGCTTTAATCTTCTTCTATTTTATAGCGATAGTTTAGGAACGTATTATGGAAAATGACATCCCTCCGAGTAGAGAAAACAGTGACGGTGGAAAAGTATGGTAATAGTTAATATGTAAATTATTTTATCCTACTGCCTATTTACATCCCGCCTCACTGTTTATTTCATACTGTTTATCCATTAGTCTTAACTTAGTTAGTGCTGTTTGTCTTTCAATGATAAACATTAATAATTATTATCTTGGGCTAAATAAAGTTTAAATCCTATTATATTGGGAGGACTAAACATGTCCAACATTACAGTAAGTGCTTCAGATGGTATCAATAAAGGTTTTAATTTAGATTTTGTATTTTTTAATGGCTTTAATTCTGAAATTGATAATGAATGCAATAAAAGCAAGCTTATTGGTTTTATTAAAAAGCAACATAGTACCGTTATCCAACGCTGGCTTGAAACGCTGTCTTTATTACAATACTTTCATATTTATAATCAATTACCAGAGGCTGAACAAAAGACTGTTATTCACCTTATGCCTAGCGGGTTTATGAGTGACATGGAAAAAATAGCGTCACAAGCTCATCCAGTTATTGCCGTGGCGACAATCAGGCCACAGCGTTGCGTTAATGATGATATGCGGGTCAGTGAAGCGATTGATATAATTCAGCAATCAACAGAGATCTTTGATGAGCAAGTGCTTTTTATCGTAGATGATCAGGGCTGTTATCGATCGACCCTGGAGTTACATCAATTAGTCAAATATCAGCCATCAGCAATATTGGCTGATATTGCTCGTTGGGTGGCTCCATGTCATGTCAGCACTGATAGAGAGTTGGCTGTGGCACAGTTGCAACATAGCGAGAATGATTATTTACCCTTAGTGGACTTTTGGGGTAAGCCTGCAGGGGTACTGCGTGCCAAAGAAGCGATGTCTGTTTTACAACAAGAGCAGACTCAAGATGTTGAAATGTTGATGGGCATTCAGGGAACTCACGACGACACACCTTACATGCAGACAACGGTCTTGGAACATGTTCATAAGCGAATTTTCTGGATTGTCGGTTTAGCTGCTGTTGGGATTTTATCAGGTATGGTTATTCAAAGTTATGATGATGCCATCATGGCATTGACTATTTTAGCACTATACATGCCTATGGTCGCCGATACGGGGGGAAATGCAGGAAGCCAAGCTGCAACAGTGATAGTCCGCTCTATGGCACTGGGTGAGCTAAAGCTGAAAAGTTGGTGTGATGTATTGTGGAAGGAGCTACGTATTTCACTTTTTATCGGTTTAGGGTTGGCGCTAGTCTCTTTTGGCAAAGTATTGTTTCTGTCACATAATGCTGAGGTCCCGGGTAATATCACCTTAACCATGCTAGGTAGTGCCATTGCATTAGCACTCTTCTTTCAGGTCGTTACTGCTACGGTGATCGGTGCTGCGTTGCCATTTATGGCAAAGTTATGTCGGCAAGATCCTGCGGTAGTTGCCAGCCCCGCTATTACAACCATAGTCGATGTCACCGGTCTGTTGATCTATTTTTATATTACTTCATTGATTTTACTTAATTAATCATATGAATTGTGACTACAAATTTATTTCACAATTCAATTTGTAGTCAATTACTGCGAAACAGTTTTTCCCTTCATTTTTCACATTAGATCCTGATTAGATAGGAGGACTACTTATGTCCTATAAACAAGTAAAAAATCGTATTTCTCGTCAATTTTATCGTTTAACATTTTTTGTTATTCAGGCATTTATACTCCTTGCCTCTACAATGACTGTCGCGACGGCAATGACGAATAACACCATGGAACAGCATCTTGCTGAGCAACCTGAGTCTGCCTTTCATGTCGACTTGGGTATTGATTCACACTATATAGACCAAGGACGCAATCTGCTCGATGAGGGAGGTATTTTCTGGGGGAATGCACACTGGGATCTGAGTTATCTACTCCTGGACGCTGGTATTGGAAGGGCGACACATCAAGACTACACTGAATTAAATATAGGTATGGAATTAGAACTGTTATCAACTGCAATTTTTGACGTTACCGCAGGTATCCAATTTATTGAAATTTTTGGCGCTGATCGCGAAAGTGATGTTGAACTATTCACGACATTTTCCTATTCAGGAATAGATTGGTTTACGCCCATCATTGAACACACATACTCACTTGAGGCTAATGGGCATTATGTTGAAATTAGTCTGCAAGGCATGAGTTTTGTATTGGCTCACGGCGTGTCAGTAACACCCTATGTGACCCAAGCTTTCGATTATGAGTTTGTCGTTGACGGTTATAACGGAGTTAACCATTTTCAAATGGGTATAAAAGTGGATTACCCGATTCATCAACGTGTCTATTTATCTGGACACCTGAGTCATATCACACCACAAAAGGGCATTAAGTCTGAACGTAATGCACAAATCTATTCAGCATCCAGCACTGACTCGACAAGCAAATCGGTGGCTGAAGTGAACGAGACAAAGGGAGGCAGTAAACAAATGTTTGCTGGGATCTATCTGAATTGGTTCTTCTAATGCATATGAGGTTAACAAACTGACTCATGGCGTGGTTGTGATATTCACGTTATCAAGTTTTATTTGCCGCAGTATGGCGGCAAATAAGCGAGTTTTGGCGAGAGTAATATGGCGCTTAAAAAGCGCCGCAGACGATGATCACCGCAACGGAGATAAAGAGAAGACCGGTAACCAAATTGATGACAGGACTCGCTTGCTTAA
>NZ_PJBM01000045.1:0-2953 GCF_002836075.1 Shewanella sp. GutDb-MelDb
AAACCCGTAAACACATCAAAGGTGACCATAACAATTTGGAACTAATTCCATAAGTGGACAGGGTTTACAGATATTTACCATGTTGCAGAAGACTTCAAAAGTCAGGCCAAACTACGTTGCCCATTATGAAGATTATTTGTATCTTTCCATTAATTAAAATGAAGTTTTTATGATCAAGTCTGTAATGACTAAGTAAAAACCCTCTGATTCTTTGTTCTTAAAATATGGACTGAAATATCTATGCTACTGAAACACAAAATAACGGGGCTCTTTACTTCGTTATCATTTTTTATGGTGCTCTTTGTATCCATCCTTGCTTATCAAAATTTTGCGGAGTTCAGTCAGGCCAGTTATCAGGATAAAGTTGAAACGCAATCAAAGCTCGTAGCCCAGGCATTAGATGAAAAGTTAATGCGTTTTTTCGACGTAATCGATTCTGGTACATTTTTTTTCGATGACTATGGCAACCTCGATCTTGAACGAGCAAATCTCACTGTCGAAGAGATCGCTAATACGATTGAAGGGGAGGCTGGTATCTATTTAGGTTTAAAAGATGGCACCCTAATTAGTGATGGTAAAGCCGTACTCAATTTCAATGCTATCACCGCTAAACGTGAATGGTTTTTGAAGATTTTTGAAGGAGAGCACTACGTAGTGACTCGATCTTTTGTTGATGTCACTAAGAATGTTGAAGTGTTTGGTCTTTCTGTGCCTATCATGTACCAAGGACGAATTTCCGGAGTCGTGTTAATCAATATCCCGGTTAAATTATTCAGTGATTATGTCGCTTCTCTTACCAGTAACAATCAGATGTTCGTCTACCGAAGCGATGGCTACATAGTATCGAGTGAGGTAAAAGACAATATTGGTAAGAACATATTTGAATTACGTCCGCAGTACAAAGTAATATCTGAATCAAACAAGTCGATGACATACAGTGCTCCGGGTTTGGGAGAGTACTTTGTAACAAGTAATAAGATGAAGGTTCGTAACTGGACAGTGGCTAGTTATGAAGCCATGAAAGTCATAGAAGCTGCCAGCATGAATAACCTATATGGCACGCTAATTTTGATTGCTATCTCACTCGCTGCACTGATGATCGTTATCTACCAGATGGTTATTCGTCTTATTTATAAACCTATCGGCGGGGAACCACTGGAAATATCAAACATGGTCAAACAAGTTGCAGAGGGTGATCTAAGTATGGATTTATCCACTTCAGGCTTGGAAGAAGGTATATATGGCAATGTGATCTCCATGACACAGAATCTTAGAGCTATTGTCGCCAATATTAATGAAACGACAATTGCACTTAATAGCTCTTCAGCCTCCCTGTCATCGTCAGCACAAACTATGAGTGATGGCTCAAAGGCACAAACAGTGCAGCTCGAGCAGACTTCGACGGCGATGAACGAAATGACTTCTACAGTCGATGAAGTAGCACGAAGTGCACTGCAAGCGGCTGAATCGGCCCAGGGGGCGAGTGAGCATTCTGAAGTAGGAATGAAGGTGGTAGAGGATATGAACTCTAATATCCGCTCACTGGTCAATGAGATGGACAATGTGACCCATGTCATCGAAAACGTTGAGGCCGAAACTGTCAATATTGGTAGCATTCTCGATGTGATTAAAGGAATAGCTGATCAGACGAATCTTTTGGCTCTAAATGCTGCAATTGAAGCGGCACGAGCCGGTGAGCAAGGTCGTGGTTTCGCGGTCGTGGCTGATGAAGTTCGAAGTCTTGCAAGCCGGACACAAGAGAGTGCTAATGAGATCACCTTGATGATTGAAAAGCTACAAACAGAGGCAAAAAAAGCGGTAGAACAGATGGGGAAGAATACTCAGCTGGCTCAACTGACCTCGACAAAGACAGAGGAAGCAAATCAATCCCTGACACAAATCACCACATCTGTTTCTATTATTCTCAATATGAATGACCAGATAGCCACGGCATCAGAGCAGCAGACTCAGGTAGCTGCGGAAATTAACCAGAGTGTTTTAGAGATCAATGATTCGGCCAAAGAAACAAATATCCACTCTAATAGCACCACGGAACTTGCACAAGAACTCGGCGGAATGGCTAATACCCTAAATGGTATAGTGAGCCAATTCAAACTTTAAAGACTGGCACCTATTCAGAGGCTTACCACTCTTCTAAAAACTTGTGAATAACCTATTCAATCAATTTTAAAGGCGAACCTGACATGGTTCGCTTTTTTAATGAGGTTTATAAATATCTGAATTAAGGTAATAATGATTATCCCATTTAAAGTTAAATGGCTTGAGCTAACCGATTATTGCATCTTTATAATTTAAAATAAAAATAACACACATCATTATGTGTATTATTTTTCGTGTTCCAAAAACCTATCTTATAATATTTTCAAAAGATGTATTACTATGGTAATTCTCAGTTACCGTGGTAACAATAAAGGCGACAGCCTTTAGAATAATAGCTATTAACCCTATACTGATTTTTTAGATTTATCTTTGAGGCTATCATTTGGTTTTTGATTTTAGTTTGTCCTCAATTATACATTCAGCCTGTTTGATTATCGTTCATTATGTCTATCGAACATACGATTGTCCTACATTTCCTAATCCAAGTACTCGCTCTTTTATGTCCAAGTAGGTGTCAGTGGATAACTGCGTGATCTCATCGAGATCCTACTACTCCCATCCCTTTAAAAAGGCGAATTGGCCACTATTGTGAGTGGTTAATCGGATAGATGCGAAGAGCGTTACAAAAAGTCTAAGCTGGATATATGAGTTTTTTAAGTTATATACATGTTCTGACTGACGAAGCTTTCCTAACAACAAACCATAGAAGCAAGCATGTGCCACAGTAGAAACTGTCATGATATGCAGTCACTGAATGCTTTTTGCATTGTTGAAGAAAGATAGAGTGAAGCGGAAAAGCGATAAAAGCAGGGACGAGTCACACTCCGAGATA
>NZ_PJBM01000046.1:0-2919 GCF_002836075.1 Shewanella sp. GutDb-MelDb
GCCCTAGAGAGTCAATCGCGAAAAAACATTTTTATGACTGTTTGATGTTAAATTCATCAAAGATAACGTTTTTTGTTCTTATTGATCGAATCTTGCTCAGCACAGTAATGCTTAACTCCCTGCCCGCTTAACAATACCCGACTAACTCAGACGAATAAATGAAGAGTTGCCTTTACTCTTTATCGCTGTTAATAAAAAGCATCTGCATTAAAAGTCGATGATTCAAGCAAGCGGGTTTAATCTAGAAGCCGTTATTACGTTCTAGCTGTTGGGCAATCTAAATTTAACGGTAAGAGACTAAAAACAAAAACGCCTCTGTAATAGAGGCGTTTTAAATAGCGTTAACTCAAATCAATCTTAGCCAAGCGGCAATGATTGATAGTTAAGGCCTAACATCTTTTGCATAACACCAACGACCTGGCAGCTATAGCCAAACTCGTTGTCATACCAAACATACAGAATAGCGCGCTTGCCATCCGCAATGGTCGCTTGAGAATCAATAACACCTGCGTATCGAGAACCGACTAAATCACTTGATACTATCTCTGTAGAATCGGTGAAATCGATTTGGTTCTGCAGATCAGACTGTAGCGCCATATCTTTCAGGTATTCGTTGATTTCATGCTTATTAGTTTCACCATTTAGGTTCAAGTTAATAATCGCCATTGAAACGTTAGGCGTTGGAACACGAATTGCGTTACCCGTTAGCTTACCTTCAAGAACCGGTAGCGCTTTAGATACCGCTTGAGCAGCGCCAGTTTCGGTGATCACCATGTTTAGCGGAGCACTGCGGCCACGGCGGTCAGCTGAGTGATAATTATCAATCAGATTTTGGTCATTGGTATAAGAGTGAATCGTCTCTACGTGACCGTTTACAATACCGTATTTATCGTTAACGGCCTTAAGCACAGGTGTTATCGCGTTTGTGGTACAGCTTGCGGCTGATACAATAGTGTCTTCTTCAAGAATGTCTGATTCGTTTACGCCGTAAACGATATTCTTAATCGCACCTTTAGCAGGCGCGGTCAACAACACTTTGCTAGCACCTTTTGATTTAAGGTGTAACCCAAGACCCGCTTCATCCTTCCAAATACCCGTGTTATCAACTACCAGCGCATTAGTGATCCCATGCTCTGTATAGTCCACTTCATCTGGAGAGTTTGCATAGATAATTTGAATATAAGTACCGTTTGCAATAATGGCATTATTCTCTTCATCAACTTCAACTGAACCATTAAAAGGTCCATGAACCGAATCACGACGCAGTAAACTTGCGCGTTTCTCTAAATCGCCCTTACGGCCACCACGAAGTACAATGGCACGAAGTCTAAGCTTGTTGCTTACACCTGTTCTTTCAATTAGCAGGCGAGCCAATAGGCGTCCAATACGGCCAAAACCGTAAAGCACAACATCTCTCGCTTCGGTATCTTCTTGTGTGATTGCTGCTGCCAGTTCACTGCTCATGTAAGCTTCGATTTGGCTAGCATCTTTATATTCGCGCCAGTAGTTAACAGCAAGCTTACCAATATCTACTTTGCACTGTTTTACCGCTAATTTGCTTAAAGCTTCGATAAATGGAAAGCTTTCACGTAGTCTTAGTTTGTCACCGACATGGCGACGTACTAAGCGATGTGATTTAATGATTTCAATGGTAGAAGCATTTAGTAAGGGTTTACCGTAGACGACAACTTCTACACCTTGGTTACGATATAACTTACCAAGTAGAGGCTGCATAGCCTCAGCCATTTCGAAACGTTCTTGCCAGCTTTGTAGGTGTTTATCAGCGCTCATTAACAGATCCTTTATCTCACTTTTCTGATTTTTTATCAGAAATGTTTGAGTAACAAAAAGAAAAGACCAATAATCTAGGTTATGTAGGCTATCTTTCCCCGTTTGGTCGGCGCTATTGTAATGAAAAGTCGCCTTTCAGGCTAGTTAGATATTTTATATAACAATGTAATTTTATTAGAAAAAAAGACGCATGGAGCCCCTTTTGAGTAGAAACTTTGTAATGTTTACATCATTTTTAGTATTTATTGCTTTTTTTGGGCTGTTTGGCTGTGAACCTAGCTCAAATACAGAGGCTATATGTAACAAAAATCCTGAACTTTGTTCAGATTTGCATAAAGATAGTTGGTGTCGATTCGAAAAAGGTGACCTTATTCGTGGCCGTTACAAGTTAAAGCAGACTAAAGAGCCCAGAGGTGAGCAATTATTTGACCAGTTATTGTACCTTGAAGATTATAACAAGTGCATTGAGCTAGCCGCGGGAGTACAACATATACTGCACCCTGAACGTTCTAATGATCGTGCTCGAGCATTTGGCCTTAGCTCCCAAACATTAATGCAACTTCAAGAAACCACCAGACATAGTCAAGATCCCCATTTAGCCTATTATCATTGGTCACGATTTAATGATGTCGAGTCTGGCAAGGTGTTATTTGCGGCAGAAAGAAACGGCCTTATTAAAGATATCAGATTAAAAGCCCAACTCGCGGCACACTTTTTAAGAGAAAATCCGCTAAAATCGAAACGTTTATATGCTCAAGCATTAGATGGAAGTGATAAAGACACATTCGATCCTGACTGGTTGCTCGCCTTAGCGACCATTTATCAGCAAGAACAGCGCCCAGAAATGCATTACTTACTGTCAAAAACCAATATCATTATTACCCAAGCTAATTTTGCCGAAAAAGAGATGTTAGCCATGCTCCAAGGTAATAGATTGTTGCAAGATAAATTAGATAAAGAAGCTAAAGATTTAGCTGATGTACTAAAATCTGGAAAGTATGCAGAAAGTAAGCTAAGAATCGTATTGGAACAGGACATAAACCAAGAAACTGAGTAAAAAGCATCTTGTAATTTGTATTCGGCAATATGTTTGCCAACTTACAGTTTTTTTTAATATTTAGTAGAAAA
>NZ_PJBM01000047.1:0-2660 GCF_002836075.1 Shewanella sp. GutDb-MelDb
TCTTTAGTTAATAAAATATAGGCAAAGAGTCATAAAAAACCTCCATGCCTATTTTTAACTTAGCGATAGTACTATTTCAATTCACGCTCTAAGAAGTCAGCTAAAGAACGATATAAGTGCACTCTAACCTTCTCGCCGCGCATAGAGTGTTTTGAACCAGGGTAATCAATCATCTGGAATAGCTTACCTTCATCTTGTAGAGCTTTATAAACTCGAGTGCTATTTTCAAATAGTACATTGTCATCTGCCATACCGTGGTACATCAGCAGTCCAGACTCGTAGCCTTTCACATACGGCAATACACTGCTCGCCTCATACCCTTTAGCATTCGTCTCTGGGTGGCTAAGATAACGCTCGGTGTAATGCGTATCGTACAGTGACCAATCAGACACTGGCGCTCCGGAGATAGCCGCTTTAAAGTAGTCTGGCGCTTTAAACAAGCTCATTAATGCCATATAACCGCCATAGCTATGGCCGTAGATAGCAATATTGTCGCCATCAACAAAAGGCAAACTGCGAAGGTAATCGACCCCCACCTTCTGGTCGTTCACTTCAGCATCACCTAACTGCTTATAGATGACATACTCAAACTTAGTACCACGATGAGCTGAACCGCGGTTATCCAGTTGATAAACGATAAAACCCTGCTGCAGTAGGTGTTGAGTAAAGTAATCTTGATGACTCCAACTGTTTGTCACCAGTTGAGCATGTGGGCCGCCATAAACACGCACCACCACTGGATATTTCTTACTGGCATCAAAATGGGTTGGCTTAAACATTCTATATTGCAATGCTTGACCATCTTCAGCGGTTAACTCACCAAACTCCGGTACTTGCCATAAACCAAAGTAGTCATACAGCGGATGTCCTGGCTTGACTTCGTTTTGCTCTACCCAAGCAAGGCGCTTGCCAGAATCGTCATGTAAGCTCACCTGAGGTGGTTGCGATAAACTACTGAAATAGTCCAAGTAGACAGGTTGATTGTCAGCAAACACCGTTGAGTGCATACCAGAACGAGTACTGATTGGCTCGACCTTGCCACCCGCAATAGCGACGCGGTATAACTGCTTCTCAGTCACTTTAGTTTGGCGGCCAGTAAAGTAAACTTGGCCCGCTTTTTCATCGATAAACTCGACGTCATCAACCGCCCACTCCCCCTTGGTGAGTTGACGAATAACGTTGCCATCCAGTCCAATCAAATAAAGGTGGTTAAATCCATCACGCTCAGATGCCCAGATAAAGGCTTTTTGTTGCTTTAAAAAGTGCAGATCATCATTGAGATTAACCCAAGCTTGGCTGCGCTCTTGCACTAAGTTTTTATTGCGCTTGATGTCATCAATATTGACCACTCTTAAATCGAGTGATTGTTGATCACGACTTTGCCATTGGTACGACAACTGCTTGCTATCAGGTAACCACTTAACCCGCGGCAGGTAGATATCTGTCTCTTTACCTAAATCAACCCAAGCGACCTTTTTGTCATTAAGCGACACTACGCCAAGTTCAATTTTAACGTTGTTTTTACCCGCATAAGGGTAACGTTGCTCAGTCAGCTTGATGCCATCTGCATAAATTTCATTGCGCGTCACCAGCTCCACGCCAGACTCATCAATGCGGGTATAAGCAATCGCCGACTCATCAGGCGACCACCAATAGCCTGTCATACGGCCCATCTCTTCTTGAGCGACAAATTCAGCCATGGCATTTTTGATTGCCCCGCCGCCATCGGTTGTTAGCGCAGTCACTTTCTCGGTTTTGAGATCAAGCACATACAGGTTTTGCTCACGCACAAAAGAGACCAAATTGCCCTTAGGAGACAACCTCGCATCCGTTGCAAAGCCTTCACCGGTATTAAGCAGTTTGACTTGGTTACTATTAACGGAGAAATAATACAGCAGGCCTGATGCTGGAATAAGGATAGCTTGGCTATCATCGGCCCAGAAGTACTCCATGATCCCTTGCCCATAGATGCGTTGGCGCTCTCGGCGTGCTTTTTCTTCATCCGATAACTCGCCCGCTACCAGCTTGTCAGCATCAAGCAATAAACTCTGCTTACCGCTGGCCACATCCATCTGCCATAGGTCATAAAGGTGTTGATCATCTTTACGACCCGCTAAATAGGTTACCCGCTTACCGTCTGGCGATAACTTAAGTCCACGAGGACTGGTGCCCGCAAGTGCAGGAGAAGCATACATACGTTCGATAGTGAGCGGGGTATCACCGCCCGCTAATGCTGTAGATTGTGCAACTGCTGTCGATGCCATCACCATAGGGAGAGTAGCAAGCAGCAAGTTCATCCAATTTTTTTTCATTATTATTCCTTGGATAACACGTTGTTAAAACGTGCTTTGACTGAAAATTCGCCTACATTGTGCCTCAATCATCACTAAAACAAAAACAATGCACACAATATGCACAGGCGCGTGTGCTTTACAGCTGAAAAAACTGCCATTCTCAGGTATCATCGCCGACAATAATAAGTTTAAACCCTCAAATCTCTAACTCAATTTAGTGTGATTAAATTGTCATAGGAAACAACATGCAGACTCTGGCTGAAAACCTGACATCGCAAGCGATTTCTCCCTCTCTTGAAAAACTGATCCTGACCTTAGCTGAAACCTCAATCGAGATCAGCCATGCCGTTCGCCACGGTGCTTTAG
>NZ_PJBM01000048.1:0-2847 GCF_002836075.1 Shewanella sp. GutDb-MelDb
TAGACGAAGGGGACCCGGACTGCATTAGACTCTGCAAAGAGTGAATACTCATTAAATCCTGTAGGCTAAGATTCAACGCTTAAGATTAGTTAATTGGTGGAGCCTAGCGGGATCGAACCGCTGACCTCAACACTGCCAGTGTTGCGCTCTCCCAGCTGAGCTAAGGCCCCTCACTAACTAAATCACCTTTGAGTGCACTATAAGCATTTGCTACCAGTGTCTCAACTGCGTGGCGCATTCTATGCAGCACACCCAAAAGTGTCAACTCGTTTTTTAGGAATTTATTCTATTTGCTACAAATTCAATCGCTTTGGAGATTCTTTGTTCACAGCGAGCCTTTCCAACCAAGAATAAGGTTAGATCGACAGCTGGTGACATACCCGCGCCTGTAACCGCTACGCGTAAAGGCATTCCCACTTTGCCCATTCCTACCTCTAATTCACTGGCGGTATCTTCAATTGCTTGATGAATAGCCTCTACACTCCACTCTTCCAGTTGTAATAATTTTGACTGAATAAGTTTAAGAGGCTCCATTGCAACGCCTCGAAGATGCTTCTTAGCTGCGTTTTCGTCAAAGTCGCTAAAGTCTTCAAAGAAGTAACGACTAGACGCCGCAAGTTCTTTTAACGTTTTTGCACGTTCAGATAGTGCTGTAACCACTTCAGCTAATTTAGGGCCATTACTGGTATCTATATTTTGATCCGCCATGTGCCACTCAAGATGAGAAGCTACATATTCTGGATCCATCTCTTTAATATAATGCTGGTTCAACCAATTCAACTTTTCGGTGTTAAAGGCAGAAGCTGCTTTATTGATATCATCGAGCTTAAAGAGTTGCTTCATTTCATCAATAGAGAAAACTTCTTGATCACCATGAGACCAACCTAAACGAACCAGGTAATTAAGCAGTGCTTCAGGCAAATAGCCATCGTCACGATATTGCATAACGCCAACGGCACCATGACGCTTTGACAACTTAGCACCGTCATCACCTAAAATCATCGCCACATGAGCATATTCAGGGATCGGGGCACCAAGCGCTTTCAAAATGTTGATTTGACGCGGTGTGTTATTGATATGGTCTTCACCACGAACAACACACGTAATACCCATATCCCAATCATCAACGACAACACAGAAGTTATAAGTAGGTGTACCTTCGGTACGAGCTATGATCAAATCGTCTAACATGCTATTTGATATTTCAATGCGCCCACGTACGTGGTCATTGAAAACAACGCTGCCTTCTGTCGGGTTTTTAAAACGAATCACAAATGGTTCATCAGTATCACGAGGCGCTTTATAACGGCAACAACCATCATACTTCTGCTGTTCACCTTTAGCGGCCTGTTCTTCACGCATCAGTTCAATACGTTCGCGGCTGCAATAGCACTTATATGCACTGCCCTGCTCTAACATTTGAGCTATGATTTCGTTATAACGGTCGAAACGTTTAGTTTGATAATAAGGACCTTCATCCCAGTTTAAACCTAACCACTCCATCCCTTCTAGAATCGCAGCACATGCTTCTGGTGTAGAACGTTCAATATCTGTATCTTCTACTCGTAATACAAATTCGCCTTGGTTTGCACGTGCATATAACCATGAATAAAGTGCTGTTCGAGCACCACCAACGTGTAGGAAACCAGTAGGGCTTGGTGCAAAACGCGTCTTAATTGTCATAATGGGACACTGACCTAATATAGAAAGTCTAAATAATAGACTGTACCAATGAATGTGGCGCACATTCTAACAGCCAAAGCGGTCAGGGAAAATAGTTCTGCTACTATATGGCAATTTTTGTGGCCGAAATGACACTTTTAAGCACTAGACTGACTTTTATCCGTCTTTAGCCCTCCTTCAATAAAAAATGATTAACTTTATCCTGCACCATTAATCGTTAATCTCCGTAAATTAGATCCGTTTCACTCTCAAAATATACCATTTTCATTCGAACACGCTAATATGATTAAGCCTAAATTTGATCACTTCCCCCAACGCTACGTGACGGAAATGATTAACTATGCTTCAATACGTGCAAAATTGAACCGCGCACCACCTTTTATCTAAAAAAGCGTTGACAGTAGATCGTTCCCCCCTATAATACGGCCCCACGCAGCGAGGTCGATTAGCTCAGCTGGGAGAGCACCTCCCTTACAAGGAGGGGGTCACTGGTTCGAGCCCAGTATCGACCACCATATTTTATTTTGAATAGAATATAGTTGTTAAAATTAGATAAGTCCCAGGTCGATTAGCTCAGCTGGGAGAGCACCTCCCTTACAAGGAGGGGGTCACTGGTTCGAGCCCAGTATCGACCACCATCTAACTAGATGAAGCTTATCTAAAAACAACGTTGTTAAAGTATTCCCAGGTCGATTAGCTCAGCTGGGAGAGCACCTCCCTTACAAGGAGGGGGTCACTGGTTCGAGCCCAGTATCGACCACCATCTTTTTGATGATGTGAATATTTTATTGTAAGAATGCCCAGGTCGATTAGCTCAGCTGGGAGAGCACCTCCCTTACAAGGAGGGGGTCACTGGTTCGAGCCCAGTATCGACCACCATCTTACAAAATTTAAGTTATATCCCAGGTCGATTAGCTCAGCTGGGAGAGCACCTCCCTTACAAGGAGGGGGTCACTGGTTCGAGCCCAGTATCGACCACCATTCTCTTACTAAAGAGAATAACAGTTAGTACAATGAGTAAGCCCAGGTCGATTAGCTCAGCTGGGAGAGCACCTCCCTTACAAGGAGGGGGTCACTGGTTCGAGCCCAGTATCGACCACCATTCTCTGCTAAAGAGAATAACAGTTAGTACAATGAGTAAGCCCAGGTCGATTAGCTCAGCTG
>NZ_PJBM01000233.1:0-56689 GCF_002836075.1 Shewanella sp. GutDb-MelDb
CTTACACATGCTATCGGCGCGATAACCGTTAACTTTAATGTTATTTTACATTCTTACTTCAACTTGGCCAACCGCAATGACTTTTGCGTTTAAGGTTTTATGTGAATGGCTGTTCTTAATCCGAATCTTGTCGCCTAAATTGCCATCATGTAATGCTTCGCCGACGGTTTTTATCTCGAAGTTTTGAGACCGTGCAATGATAGAGACAGTGTCGCCCTTACAAACAACGCACAGATGGTTATTAAAAATAGGTTGCTGTGGTGCGACTCGACGTTTAAGCCGCGCGCCGACCACTTGGCTTAATTGGTCAAACTGTTGACCTCGCAGCGTGCTTTGCTCGACATAGTCAATGGCTACATCGCTTTGTGAGATTAAATCGCCAGGGCCTAAGGTGGCTTTAGCCACCACTACCGGGTAGAGAATATCGACCCTTACCGATAAAAATATTTGCCATGGGTAACTCAAGTCTGGGCTGTCGCAGCTTATTTTGACCGTGTTGTTACGCCTTATTGCTCGATCGCTGGCTATTTCTGCTTTTATCGGCAGAAAGCAATTAGGCAAGCTGACGCGGGTATCTAATTTTTGCGGCGTGATATTGACCTTCGCTTTTTCTGGCGCTTCAATTTTTTCTTCAACTGCCGCTATAGCTAATCGAGAAATGGTCGATAAAGAGGGAACACTAGCAACCTGATTGGCATCTGCAATAGTGATTACAGGGAAATAAAGTACGGTAGAAAGTAACCAAAAATTTATTTTCATAATGAATACATTAGCTTGATTCGCTAGAATGCACCTAAGTCGTGTTAATTGTAGAATGTCGGTAGCGAACTCATTAAATCGTTGGGCGTCATAAAGTTGACTGATGTCGCAACGTTTGAATCAGATAGTGCTAACTAAGCAAGTAGTATGCCTAAATGTAGGGATGAATTTATATTGATCAGTATTGACAATATGGATGCGAAAGATCAACGAAATAAGCGTTAACTACACCTAAATTTAATCTTTTAGATTTAACCGATAAAAAGTAAGTACAAGGCAAATTTTATGTCGAACATTCTTGATTCAGTAAATAAGCGAACGCAATTGGTTGGGCAAAACCGACTTGAGTTATTGTTATTTAAACTTAATGGACGTCAACGATTCGGCATTAACGTATTTAAGGTAAAAGAGGTGCTGCAATGCCCTCCGTTAACAAGCTTACCTAGGCTTAACTCTAGTGTGCGTGGCATTGCCCATGTACGCGGCATGACCATTTCAGTGATTGATTTGAGTGCTGCAACAGGCGGCCGCCCAATTGAGAACATTGAGAACAGCTTTATTATCATTTCTGAGTACAACCGCAGTGTGCAGGGGTTCTTGGTCAGTTCGGTTGAACGTATTATTAATATGAACTGGGAAGCGATCATGCCGCCACCACAAGGCGCCGGACGTGGCTCATATTTGACGGCCGTGACAGAGATTGATAATGAGTTAGTGGAGATTTTGGATGTTGAGAAAATCTTAGATGAGATTTCACCCGTCAATACCAACATCAGTAAAGAGTTAGACGAGAAGCTGACAATCGATAGAAATAAGCATTATCACATTATGGTGATAGATGACTCATCGGTGGCCCGTAAACAGATTATTCGAGCGTTAGCCTCGCTTGATCTGCAAATCGATACTGCCAAAGATGGTAAAGAAGCATTAGAAAAGTTACGTGCAATAGCGGCGGAACTCGACGACGTGTCGACTGAAATTCCGTTGATTATTTCAGATATTGAAATGCCTGAAATGGATGGTTATACCCTCACCGCTGAAATACGTGATGATCCTAAGCTTAGAAACATCAAAGTGGTGTTACATACTTCGCTTAGTGGCGTGTTTAATCAGGCGATGGTGCAAAAAGTGGGCGCTAATGACTTTATTGCTAAGTTTAACCCTGATGAGTTAGCCGCCGCGGTAAACAAACATTTAAGTTTATAACGCGTAGGGCTAAGTTCACAGCAAAGCCAGCGGAAACCAAGTCTTGCTTGTGTTTCCGAGATGGCTAATGTATAACCCAGCGATTGTTGTAAAGTTGCGCCTTTTATGCGACTTGTTTTATTGATATTTAGGATACAGAGTGCCGAATAAATCACTTGCTGAAAACGAGTACCATCAGTTCAGACTGTTTTTAGAGCAGCACAGCGGTATTGTGCTCGGTGACAGCAAGCAATATCTTGTGCGCAGTCGATTGGCGCCGCTAATGGGCAAGTATAATCTTCCCTCTTTATCGGATGTTGTAAAGCATTCAATGAAACCCACAGAGCGTCAACTTCGCACTGAAGTTATCGATGCCATGACAACCAACGAAACCCTTTGGTTTCGCGACCGCTATCCTTTCGAGTTGCTGTTTAATTCCATTTTGCCCAATTACAGCCGACTCGGTCGACCGGTAAAAATATGGTCAGCTGCCTGTTCGTCGGGGCAAGAGCCGTATTCTTTAAGTATGACGATTCTGGAATATCAGCAGCGTAAACCTGGAACACTGCCCGGTGGAGCGAGTATATTGGCGACGGATCTCTCGCCGACGATGCTTGAGCGCTGTAAAAAAGCGGAGTATGACAATTTAGCGTTAGCCCGTGGTTTATCAGATGAACGAAAACGTCATTTTTTTGATGCATTGCCATCGGGTAATATGGTGATTAAGAACAATGTGAAGCAATTGGTTAATTTTCGAGCTCACAACTTGCTCGAAAATTATACCTTGCTCGGCAAGTTCGACATTATCTTTTGCCGCAATGTATTGATCTACTTCTCTCCAGAGGCAAAGCGGAAAATATTGCGGCAATTTGCTGCCGCACTGAACCCTAAAGGTATTCTTTTCTTGGGTGCGTCAGAGTCTATTGCCGGTTTGTCTGATGAGTTTGATATGGTGCGTTGTAATCCTGGCATCTATTACCAAAAACGAACTTAAGCTTATTGTTGTGGGTGTTGAAGTGCAATCAACGCATTTTTGACACCCTGTTTATCCGCATCATCCCGCCGTTATAGCGCTCCCCCCTAAGTAAATCGTCTATTTTCATTCTTTTAGACTAATTTGGCACACCAATTGCTTTATTCTAGCTATCGAGCTGAGGAGGCAATTTTATGGCGATTAATTTTGATAGTGCATTAGGCGTTCATCAGTACACTTTGGGCGTACGCTCTCAACGTGCAGAGGTCCTATCTTCAAATATTGCCAATGCCGACACACCAAACTATAAAGCCCGCGATGTTGATTTTGCTAAAGCGATGAATTCAGCGCAGTCACGTCAATCGGGCTTGTCCATGACCAAGAGCGATAGCAAGCACTTCGATTTAGCCGCGTTAACGCAGCAAAATGTCGCTTATCGGGTACCGAATCAGCCAGACACCGGTGACGGTAATACAGTAGACATTCAAGAGGAGCAATCAGCCTTCATGAAAAATGCCCTTGAGTATCAAATGTCACTCGGTTTTCTCGACAGCAAGTTTTCAGGCATGAAAAAAGCGATTAGAGGCGAATAATTATGAGTTTATTTAATATTTTTAACGTCGCAGGTTCGGGTATGTCGGCGCAATCGGTCAGACTCAATACCACGGCCAGTAATATTGCCAACGCAGACTCTGTATCTAGCAGTGTGGGTAAGACCTATCGTGCTCGCCATCCTATTTTTGAAGCTGAAATGAACCAAGCTCAACAGCATCAAAGTGCTTCACAAGCCGTTGCCGTTAAGGGAATTGTAGAAAGCGACTTACCGTTAAATAAAGAATACTCGCCAGGTCATCCAATGGCCGACACTGATGGCTTTATCTATAAGCCCAATGTCAATGTGATGGAGGAGATGGCCGACATGATCTCTGCCTCTCGCTCATATCAGATGAATGTACAAGTGACTGAAGCTGCAAAATCGATGCTTCAGCAAACCCTTAGAATTGGTAAATAAACTCAGTGAAAGCTGGAGGTAAATTTTGAGCCTTATTAATCCGCTCAATAACACGCAATCTGCAACAGGCCAGCCACAAAGTGCTAGCACTGTTACGCCGCAAGCTGCGACGCAGACGACGGTACAAAGTAACGCGGCAGCAACGTCGACTCCGACAACGGGTAATCCGTTTTTAGACAGTTTGCGTTTGCCTGCAGAAAATTCAATACCTGAAGCCAATAGTCAGGACTTATCGCAAGAAGATTTCTTCTCGCTGTTGAGTCAACAGTTGTCGATGCAAGATCCGTTTAAGCCAGTCGACAATGATCAAATGATCCAACAGATGGCATCGTTCTCGACCGTTGACGGTATTAGCAAGCTTAACGAAGAGATTGTTAACCTCAATGCGCTAACGACATCAAGCCAAGCCTTGCAAGCGTCAGGTCTGGTTGGGCAAAAAGTACTTATCCCATCGGATACCGGCTATATCTCAGCTGAAGAGCCGGTCATAAAGGGTGTCGTCAGTACGCCTGAAACGATTAAAGACTTAACCGTTCGCGTCGAAGATGAATCTGGTCAGCTGATATCTACTTTTCAAGTGGATGGCAGTGCGGGCGGCAACGTTGAGGTGACTTGGGACGGTATGGGTAAAAATGGCGAGCCTGTTGCTGAAGGGAGTTACACCCTAAAAGTCACGGGTAAAGTCGATGGCAAGAGTGAAGAATTACCCGTTTCAACTTACGCTCACGTCACGAGCGTGTCGTTAGGGACAGCAGCTACCGGCGCTATTTTGAATTTGCGCGGCGTTGGCGGTATTAAGATTAGTGATGTATTAGCGGTGTCAGAATCGTAAACGCACGACAGATATTAATAAGAGAGGCAGATAAACCTCTCCTAAAACGAATTGAACAAGGATAGAGGTGAACTATGTCATTTAACATTGCTCTGAGCGGTATATCTGCTGCGCAAAAAGATCTCAATACAACCGCAAACAATATCGCTAACGTTAACACCACTGGTTTTAAAGAATCACGTGCTGAGTTTGCCGATGTTTACGCGACCTCTATTTTTGCTAATAGCAAAACAACCGTCGGTGGCGGTGTTGCAACCAGCCAGGTGGCGCAGCAGTTCCAGCAAGGTAGCTTACAATTTACCAATAACTCACTTGATATGGCGATTAACGGCGGTGGTTTCTTCGTCACTTCATCAGAAGTTGGATCACAAGATCATTCATTTACTCGTGCGGGGGCGTTTAAGTTTGACTCAAACAACTACATGGTTGATTCAGCAGGTAACTTTCTGCAAACCTTCCCGGTTGATAAAGATGGCAACTCAACATCAGTGAGTTTGACCACCACGCAGCCAGTCAAAATTCCGGATACGGCAGGTAGCCCAGTAAAAACTGAAAATATTGGTATGCAGATGAACTTGAATGCGGGAGATAAGACATTTAGTCCAGCAGATTTCAACCCCGATGACCCTGATACATTCAACAATTCAACGTCAGTCACCATGTATGATTCATTAGGTGAGCCACATGTTATGACAAGCTATTTTGTTCGCCCACCCAATGCGGCGCACACTGGCGAAAGTAACTGGGTTGCATTTTACGCAGTTGATGGCAAAAAAGTGAATGTCGACCCTGCTGCAGGCACTTATAATGTTGATAATAGTGGTGATGGTACGATAGATGGCACGGCACCGGCTGAAACCGCGGGTGGCTGGAAAGGCGCTGCAATCTCTTTTAACGATACGGGTGGATATGAGGGGAGTGATCCTGCAACCATTAAGACTGAAGCCCTCGGAGTTGGCGGCGCCAATGTTCTCGGCGCTGGCGCTGATGGTACGCAAACATTAAACCTTAAGTTTAATCAACCTACTCAATATGCATCACCATTTGAAGTAACGGAATTAACCCAAGACGGAACTACCGTAGGTCGTTTAACTAACGTTGAAGTAGGGGCCGATGGCCTTGTTAACGCGAGTTACAGTAATGGTTCAACAGTGCCATTGGCACGGGTAGCATTAGTTCGCTTTGCCAACGAGCAGGGCTTATCACAAGCGGGTAATACCTCTTGGAAAGCGAGCATTGATTCGGGGCCAGCATTAGCGGGTGAGGCAAACAGTGGCACTTTTGGTGGCATTCGTTCTTCAGCACTAGAGCAATCTAACGTGGATTTGACCACCGAGTTGGTTGACCTTATCTCTGCACAGCGTAACTTCCAAGCTAACTCGAGAACGCTGGAAGTCAACAATACGCTACAACAAACCATACTGCAGATCCGATAATCATTAAGGTCTATTAACGCGGTTTTTAGCCGCGTTATACGTTTACACGTTGCCGCCACGGCAACGTGTTTCCTCTTTTAGTCCCATTGTTTATATTCTTGCTGCAACTCTCTCTTTTTATATCCCATTGCAACACTTACATTTCTGGCACGATGCTTGCTATCTAATACGTTAGACGGAAGTTTGACGGAGCGTTAAGTGGACAAGTTACTCTATGTCGCCATGAGCGGCGCGAAACAGAATATGAATGCGTTGGCTATCAGTGCCAACAATTTGGCAAATGCTAGTACTGACGGATTTAAATCGGATTTCGCTCAGGCGCGTTCGATGCAAGCCTTTGGTGAAGGTTTGCCAACGCGCGTGTTCGCCATGACCGAAAACCCGTCAGCTGACTTTGCCAGTGGTCCGATGAAAACCACCGGTAGAAATCTAGATATTGCCGTAAAAGGTGATGGCTGGATTGCGGTTCAAGCCGCAGATGGTAGCGAAGCATACACTCGTTCAGGTAGCTTAAGCTTCGATACCACTGGCGTTTTACGCAATGATAGAGGCACGGCTGTGATGGGTGACAATGGCCCCATCGTGTTGCCACTGCCTATCGAAAAAATTGAAATATCGCAAGATGGCATTATCTCTGTCCGCCCATCGGGTGCCACAGCTGAGGTTATTGAAGAGGTGGGCCGTATTAAGTTGGTCAAGCCTGGTAATGAAAATATGATGCGTGGCCAAGATGGTTTATTCCGTCAAATATCGGGTCAAGTAGCCGCCGCAGATCCTAGCGTTGGGTTACTTAGCGGTGCTGTTGAAGGCAGTAACGTTAATGCAGTACATGAAATGGTATCGATGATTGACATACAACGTCAGTTTGAGATGCAGGTCAAGATGATGAAGACAGCAGAAGAAATCGATAAAGCTTCCGCCTCATTAATGCGCATAAGCTAGGAGAAAGACTATGCATCCCGCTTTATGGATAAGTAAGACTGGTTTAGACGCTCAGCAAACTGACATTGCTGTAATTTCAAACAACGTGGCCAACGCCAGCACCATTGGTTTTAAAAAGAGCCGTGCCGTTTTTGAAGATCTGCTCTATCAAAACGTGAATCAAGCGGGTGGTATTAGTGCGTCAAATACCAAATTGCCCAATGGTTTGAACATCGGCGCGGGTACTAAAGTGGTGGCGACTCAAAAAGTCTTTACCCAAGGCAACATGCTGACGACCGATAACTCGTTAGACTTGATGGTCGAAGGTCCTGGTTTTTTCGAAGTGCAGATGCCAGACGGCACTGCGGCTTATACTCGCACCGGTCAATTTAGCTTGGATGACACAGGACAAATTGTAACGCCAGGTTCGGGTTATGTGGTGCAACCTGCCATTACCATCCCTGATGATGCCAGCAGTATTACGGTATCGGCTGAAGGCGAAGTGTCGGTTAAAACCCCAGGTAATGCTGAAAACCAAGTGGTTGGCCAGCTTTCAATGTCTGACTTTATTAACCCTGCAGGCCTGGATCCTATGGGGCAAAACCTTTATATGGAAACCGGAGCCAGCGGCACGCCTATCCAAGGTACGGCATCCCTTGATGGGATGGGCGCTATTCGCCAAGGCGCATTAGAAACCTCAAACGTTAACGTAACAGAAGAGCTGGTGAACTTGATTGAAAGTCAGCGGATCTACGAGATGAACTCCAAGGTTATCTCTGCGGTTGATCAGATGTTGTCGTACGTGAACCAGAATTTGTAAGCGTAAAATCAGTTTAAGTGGCTTATTCGCCACTGTTAATTTCAACGTATATGGCACTCAATATGCCTTAAATGTGAAGAGAGTTTTTGTATGAGTCGTTACTGGATGTTAATCGTTATTGCTGCGCTTTCAGGTTGTAGTTCAACCAATGGAAAGCCGATTGCTGACGATCCGTATTACGCACCGGTTTACCCTGAAGCGCCGCCAACAAAAATTGCCGCAACCGGGTCTATGTATCAAGACAGCCAAGCCTCAAGCCTTTATTCAGACATTAAGGCATTGAAAGTGGGCGATATTATTACCGTAATACTGATGGAATCGACTCAAGCTAAAAAGAGTGCCAATAACGAAATTAAAAAAGGTACTGATCTGTCTCTTGACCCGATTTATGCAGGCGGCGGTAACGTTACCATCGGGGGTAAACCCATCGATTTACGTTATAAAGACAGCATGAACACTAAGCGAGAATCAGACGCAGACCAAAGCAACAGCTTGTCGGGCAGTATTTCTGCAAACGTGATGAAAGTACTCAATAACGGCAACTTAGTTATTCGTGGTGAGAAGTGGATAAGCATTAATAACGGCGATGAGTTTGTGCGTATTACTGGCATTGTGCGTGCCCAAGACATTCGTCCTGATAACACCATCGACTCGCCGCGAGTGGCAAATGCTCGTATCCAATACAGCGGAACGGGTACGTTTGCCGAAGTACAAAAAGTGGGATGGCTCAGTTCATTCTTTATGGGGAGCTGGTGGCCATTTTAGGTCGTCATTGATAACTCATAACAACAATAATAAGCCAAGGTGCCGCGCGGACTGCGACATTTAACCGCCTGTGAGGGCAGCTGTGGAGCGACAATAAGCTCGCTTACATTAGCTAAGGACTTTTCATGATGAAAATAAAACTGGCATTACTTTGTGCGATATTAGTGATTGCCTCACCGGTACAGGCGCAGCGCATTAAAGATATAGCCAATGTCCAAGGGGTACGAAGTAACCAATTGATTGGTTATGGCTTAGTGGTTGGCTTACCTGGCACCGGCGAAAAGACACGCTATACCGAGCAAACATTTAAAACCATGTTGAAGAACTTTGGTATTAATTTGCCGGATAATTTCAGACCTAAAATTAAAAACATCGCCGTGGTTGCGGTGAGTGCCAACATGCCACCCTTTATCAAACCTGGGCAGACCTTAGACATTGCAGTGTCAAGTTTAGGTGAAGCTAAGAGTTTACGTGGCGGCATGCTACTACAGACCTTCCTTAGAGGGATCGATGGTAATGTGTATGCGATTGCGCAGGGCAGCATGGTTGTGAGTGGCTTTAGTGCTGAGGGGCTCGATGGCTCTAAAGTTATCCAAAATACCCCCACCGTTGGCCGTATTCCTAATGGCGCGATTATTGAACGTACGGTTGCTACGCCATTTTCGACAGGTGATTACCTCACCTTTAACCTCCGTCGTGCTGATTTTTCAACGGCTAAAAGATTGTCAGACGCAATCAATGACTTATTAGGCCCTGGTATGGCAAGACCGCTCGATGCTGCGTCTGTGCAAGTGAGTGCGCCACGTGATGTATCACAACGAGTGTCATTTCTAGCCACGCTTGAAAATATCGAAATCGAACCAGCTGAAGAGTCAGCCAAAGTGATTGTTAATTCAAGGACGGGCACCATTGTCGTCGGGCAAAACGTCAAATTATTGCCAGCTGCGGTCACTCATGGTGGCTTGACAGTGACGATTGCCGAAGCAACTCAAGTTTCTCAACCTAATCCATTCGGCAATGGTCAAACCGTAGTCACTTCCGATAGCACCATTGATGTTTCTGAAGATGATAGTCGCATGTTTATGTTTAACCCTGGCACCACGCTAGATGAGTTAGTACGGGCGGTTAACCTCGTTGGGGCAGCACCTTCAGATGTACTGGCAATACTTGAAGCGTTAAAGATGGCAGGCGCTTTGCATGGTGAACTGATAATAATCTAAAAATTGTCGGTTTGAGTGGGAATGAGTCATGGATAAGTTGTCGAATGCATCGCAATTTTTGGATCTGGGGGGATTAGACTCACTCAGATCCAAAGCCCAGAAAGGTGAAAACAGTGCGCTAAAAGAAGTGGCGCAACAGTTTGAAGGTATTTTTGTACAGATGCTAATGAAGAGCATGCGAGATGCTAATGCTGTGTTTGAATCCGACAGCCCGATGAACAGCCAATACACCAAATTTTACGAGCAGATGCATGATCAGCAGATGTCTTTGAACCTCTCAGGCCAAGGCATGCTCGGATTAGCTGACTTGATGGTACAACAACTCGACCCTACTAACAGTCCAATGACACCGGCCTCAGTATTAAGAGGTGACAGTGACAGTTCCGCTAGATCCAATGGTTTTACACTCGATAACGGCCATGCGATGCAGATGCCAACCTCACGCACGACCGCAAGTTCACCCTTGGGTCTTGGCACTAGTGTTAGCGTCGCGCCGCAAACATTAGATTCTCTTTTAAGTGGCAAGATTTTGCCGTCGGCAGCACTGAATGTCGACAAGTCACAAGCAGACTTTACCAGTCAAGATGAATTCGTGAGTCGTTTATACCCCCATGCTGAAAAAGCCGCTAAACAATTAGGCACCACACCTGAAGTGCTCATCGCACAATCAGCACTGGAAACCGGTTGGGGCCAGAAAATGGTCAAGGGCGTTGCTGGACAGCAAAGTAATAATTTATTCAATATCAAAGCTGACAACCGCTGGCAGGGCGACAAAGCCCAGGTTAATACACTGGAGTACGAGCAAGGCATAGCGGTCAAGCAAAAGGCAGATTTTAGAGTGTATGACGATATAGGTCAGAGCTTTAACGATTTTGTGTCATTTGTCTCCAATAGCGAACGTTACCAAGACGCGATGAAAAAGGCCGCTAATCCACAAGCCTTTGTGCAGTCACTGCAAGATGCGGGTTACGCCACTGATCCAAAGTATACCGATAAAGTAATGCAGGTAATGAAAACAATCACTCGAGATTTTAAAGAAGTTTTACAAGGGGTTAAGCAATGATAAACCCAATTTTGCAACCGTTTGTAATGGGGAGTTGTAAATAATGTCAATGGACTTGCTGAGCATTGCTCGCACCGGGGTGCTAGCGTCACAATCTCAACTGGCGATTACCAGTAACAATATCGCCAATGCGAATACCGATGGCTACAACCGTCAGGTTGTTTCACAATCGAGCCTAGAGTCACAGAGAATGGGCAGCGAATTTTATGGTGCGGGTACTTATGTCTCTGACGTAAAACGCGTTTATAACGATTACGCCGCGCGTGAGTTGCGTATAGGTCAAACGGCGGTAAGTGAAGCTCAAACCACTTACAGCAAAATGTCTGAGCTCGACCAACTGTTTTCTCAAATCGGCTCGGCTGTCCCGGCATCGCTAAACAGTTTTTTTGCGGGCATAAACAGCTTGGCAGATATTCCTGACGATTTGGGGCTGCGTGACTCTCTACTGACCAATGCCAATCAGTTGGCTAATAACGTTAATCAGATGCAGCAGCATCTTGATGGACAAATGAGTCAAAGCAACGATCAAATCTCGGCTGTCACAGACCGTATCAATGAGATCAGTAATGAACTTGGCAATTTAAACCGTGAGCTAATGAAGTCTCAGGGTCAAGATATGCAGTTGCTTGATAAACAAGACGCACTGATCCTTGAGCTTAGTGAATATGCTGAAGTGAATGTTGTGCCATTAGAATCTGGCGCTAAGAGTGTAATGCTTGGTGGTTCAATCATGCTGGTGTCTGGTGAAGTATCAATGCAAATTGGTACAAAACCGGGGGATCCTCACGGGCAGGAGCTGCAAATAACCGCTTCTGCGGGTGGCAAGAGTTTAGTGGTTGATGCGTCAAAAGTCGGCGGGCAGTTGGGGGCGTTGGTTGACTACCGTGATGACACCTTGATCCCTGCACAGCTTGAGCTCGGTCAATTTGCGCTTGGCGTTGCGGATGCATTTAATCAGGCGCAGTCTCAAGGTTTTGATCTCAATGGCCAAGTAGGCGCTAATATCTTTACCGATATCAACGACCCTTCAATGCAACTCGGCCGGGTCGGCGCGCTATCAACCAATACCGGTAATGCTAATTTGAGTGTCAATATTGATGATGTTGGCTCACTTACCGGCAGCAGCTATGAGCTAAGTCTTTCTGCCACATCTCAATATGAACTTAAAGATAGCAATACTGGCAAAGTCACCACGCTGACCGTTAACGGTAATACGCTTGAAGGTGCAGACGGTTTTAGTATTGATATCGCCAGTGGCGTGATGTCGCCGGGCGACAAATTTGAAATTCGCCCCACCTCAAGTGCAGCCTCGGCGTTATCGGTCACCATGACCGACGGCAAAGGTATTGCTGCCGCAGGGACAAGTCCTGCCGCAGACGGCGATAACAGTAACCTAATCAATATGGCCAAGTTAAACGAAACCAAAATGATGAACGGCGGTAAAACCACCCTCACGGATGTTTTTGAAAATACCAAACTCGATATTGGCGGTAAGACCAAGTCAGCCGAAATATCAGTGGGCTCAGCAGGGGCGATTTACAACCAAGCCTATACCCGAGTTCAAAGTGTGTCAGGGGTCAATCTTGATGAAGAAGCGGCTAATTTAATGCGCTTTCAGCAATCCTATCAAGCGTCGGCGCGGATAATGACTACCGCGACGGAAATATTTAATACTTTGTTTAGCGCACTGCGCTAACACGGTATTAAAAAGTAGAGAAAGGACAATACGATGAGAATCTCAACGGCGCAAATGTTTAACCAAACTACCACCAACGTGATGAAAAGCCAGTCAGCGACGAGCAAAATCATGGAGCAGCTGGCAACCGGTAAAAAGGTCAACACGGCGGGTGATGATCCCGTTGCCGCTATCGGCATCGATAATCTTAAACAGCAGGGCGCTGTGGTCGATCAGTTTCTAAAGAACATTGATTACGCCTCAAATCGTTTGGCTGTTAGCGAAAGTAAAATAGGTAATGCTGAAAATGTCGTTTCCAGCATGCGAGAGCAAATGCTCCGCTCAGTAAACGGCACATTGAGAGATTCCGATCGGCAAACAATTGCCGATGACATGCGTGGCAGCCTCGAAGAGCTACTCTCTATTGCCAATAGTAAAGATGAATCCGGTAATAGCTTATTTGCTGGCTTTAAAACCAATTCAGAACCTTTTGCTTTTGACAACAATGGCAAGGTGGTTTACAGCGGCGACTCTGGTGTACGAGATTCCGTTGTGGCTTCAGGCGTAACTGTTGGCAGCAATATTGCGGGTGATAGCGTCTTTATGAACGCCGCTAATTCCACTGGTGATTACAGCGTCAATTATTCGTCGACACAGCAAGGTAAGTTTAGTGTCGAAAGCGCCAAAATTACCGATTCAAGTTTACCAGTGACCGGGAATTATACTTTTGATTTTGCTGATAATGGCGCTGGCGGCCTCGATCTCAATGTGACTGACTCAGCTGGGGCAGTGACTACCATTCCAAATTTTGATGTCACCAATCCTGTAACCGTTGATGGCATTGAGCTGCAGCTTAAAGGTGCGCCTGTTGCAGGTGATACATTTGAGTTAACGCCTGAACAAAACTCCAACATGTTCGATACCTTAAACAGCGCGATAGCGCTGCTTGAAGACGGAAGTAAATTGAATACTCCGCAAGGCCAAGCGGAAATGGCACAGTTATTGAATAACGTTAGCAGCGGACAAGAACAGATGGCAAGCAGCCGCAGTGTGGCAGGCAATAGTTTAAAGAGCTTAGAAAACTATACCAGCACACACAAAGAGGAGCAGCTGGTTAACCAATCGGCATTGTCTTTGCTTGAAGACTTAGATTACGCCGAAGCGATAACCGAGTTTGAAAAACAACAGATGTCGCTCAACGCGGTATCAAGTGTGTTTAGTAAAGTCGGCTCGATGTCGTTGTTCGACTATATATAAGCCTTTAAATGTTAGTGCGTGTAAGCAGAATGTAAGAAAAACTTTCGGTTTGATACAAATTGGCACAGAAAAAGCATTATAAATTTCAGTTTTAAAGTATTTACGACACAAGACAGAAAATTGACAGTTAAGCTATTGGTAATGTTAATTAAAAGTGATTAGCAATGACATGGCAACTGAGTCAAATAAAAGTCAAATAAAAAACTATTTGCCGTTATCAACGGCGTTGAATTATACGAATTCAGTTTGAATATTGAAATATTAACAATTTTAGCCAAGTAACCAATCTTGGCAAACCCACTAAGAAGAGGATTACACCATGGCTATTAGCGTTAATACTAACGTCACATCAATGAAAGCTCAGAGCAGTTTAAACAGCGCTGGCAGCAATCAAAAAACGTCAATGGAACGCTTGGCTTCAGGTCTACGCATTAACAGTGCAAAAGATGATGCCGCTGGTCTACAAATATCTAACCGTATGACCAGTCAAATTAATGGTATCGGTGTCGCCATGCGTAATGCCAATGACGGTATCTCTATCGCACAAACCGCTGAAGGTGCGATGCAGGAATCAACCAACATCTTGCAGCGTATGCGTGATTTGTCACTGCAATCAGCTAACGGTTCAAACTCTGCTGATGACCGCGGCGCAATGCAAAAAGAGATGACTTCTCTACAAGCGGAACTAACTCGAATTTCGGATACCACCTCGTTTGGTGGCCAGAAGTTACTTGACGGTAATTATGGTACTCAAAATTTCCAAGTTGGTTCTAACGCGAACGAGACCATCTCACTGACGTTGTCTGATATTTCCGCAGATAAAATTGGTACTTCTGGTAAAACAGTTGCTGGTGCATTAAGTGCTGCCAATATCACAGCAATGACTACCGACAATACAGGTGCTGATGGTGTTGGTGCCACGATGACATTTGCTTATACAGCCAAAGATGCGACAGCAACAAGTTTAACTGTAGCTGTCGATACCAGTTGGACTGAGGCTGAGTTAGCGGCAAATATAACCACCGCATTGGATGGGACGGGCATAACGGCAGCGGTTGATACTGCAGGTACAGGCATAGAATTTGGTGGTGTGGGTAATAATGGTGATGCAATCACTATGGCTATCATGGATGATGCAGGTACTCCTGCCGCTGTTACGCCAGGGACAGCTTTAACGATAGCTGCTGATAATAGTAAGATAGTGTCAGTCAATGACATAGACCTTGGAACAGAAGTGGGTGCACAATCTGCCATTAGTGTGATTGATTCTGCAATTTCACAAATCGATAGCCAACGTGCTGATTTAGGTGCGGTGCAAAACCGGATGAACTTTACCATCAATAACTTGAGTAACGTACAGTCTAACGTATCTGACGCACGTAGCCGTATTCAAGATGTCGATTTTGCTAAAGAAACTGCCGAGCTAACGAAGCAGCAAATCCTATCACAAACCTCTTCTGCAATGCTTGCACAGGCTAACCAGTTGCCACAAGCTGCATTGTCACTATTAGGTTAATACTTTTAGGCGTCAATTAGGCTGGCATAGCGCTAGCCCCATGTATGTTGCTGTTTTAATATTTATTACCGCGCAAAAAGCTTCGATATTACTATCGAAGCTTTTTCATTTTTAAGCGCGAATGTGTCAAACATATTTACTAACCCAGTAATTTAAAAGCTTTTCACTGCCGCTTTATATTAATAAAGTCTCCCACTACAGCTCATAGCTCACCCAAGCGATTGTTTATTCGCCCGTTAGATTCTGATTACCGATCTGCCCTTAAGCATTATAGATACTAAACTCACTAATTTAATTAATATCACGATCAACTCAAGATGTTGATTTATAATGTTTTATTATTTTTTCGTGCTAAATCTAAAATAAATGCTAAAGGTTAAAAAGAACGTGCCGTTATAGATACTGTAACCAACATGATTCGCCTGGCTTTAGAAAGACAGGCACTAATATAAGTACTGTTGTTAGGTACTGTCTAAAGCAAGGTAATAAGGAATTAATAATGGCTATTTCAGTAAATACGAACGTCACTTCAATGAAAGCGCAAAGTAACTTAAACAGCGCCGGCAGCAATCAAAAAATCTCAATGGAACGTTTAGCATCGGGTATGCGCATTAACAGTGCGAAAGATGATGCTGCAGGTCTACAGATTTCTAACCGTATGACAAGCCAAATCAACGGTATTGGTGTTGCAATGCGTAATGCTAACGACGGTATCTCAATTGCACAAACCGCTGAAGGTTCAATGCAAGAGTCTACTAATATTTTGCAACGTATGCGTGACTTATCACTGCAATCAGCTAACGGTTCAAACTCTGCTGATGACCGTGGCGCGATGCAAAAAGAGATCACTTCTCTGAATGCTGAGTTAACTCGTATTTCTGATACTACCTCGTTTGGTGGCCAGAAGTTACTTGACGGTAATTATGGTACTCAAAATTTCCAAGTTGGTTCTAACGCGAACGAGACCATCTCTCTGACGTTGTCTGATATTTCAGCAGATAAAATTGGTACTTCTGGTAAAACAGTTGCTGGTGCATTAAGTGCTGCCAATATCACAGCAATGACTACCGACAATACAGGTGCTGATGGTGTTGGTGCCACGATGACATTTGCTTATACAGCCAAAGATGCGACAGCAACAAGTTTAACTGTAGCTGTCGATACCAGTTGGACTGAGGCTGAGTTAGCGGCAAATATAACCACCGCATTGGATGGGACGGGCATAACGGCAGCGGTTGATACTGCAGGTACAGGCATAGAATTTGGTGGTGTGGGTAATAATGGTGATGCAATCACTATGGCTATCATGGATGATGCAGGTACTCCTGCGGCTGTTACGCCAGGCACAGCTTTAACGATAGCTGCTGATGATTCTAAAGTCGTTTCAGTCAATGACATCGACCTTACAACAGAGGTTGGCGCACAATCTGCTATTAGCGTGATTGATGACGCAATTTCTCAAATAGACAGCCAGCGTGCTGATTTGGGTGCTGTTCAGAATCGCATGAACTTTACCATTAATAACTTAAGTAATATTCAGACTAACGTGTCTGATGCTCGTAGCCGTATTCAAGATGTCGATTTTGCTAAAGAAACTGCCGAGCTAACTAAGCAGCAGATTCTGTCACAAACGTCATCAGCAATGCTTGCACAGGCTAACCAGTTGCCACAAGCTGCATTGTCACTGTTATAAGTCTTAAGATAACTTATTAAGTCGCAGTAAGGTTTGACCTTATGTTGATAATAGTAGTTAAGAGTATTTAGCTAATTGATTAAAGGGAGAGTCGGTAACGACGCTCCCTTTATTGTTTTAATGAGTAGAATTTAAAAAAGCAGGTGATTAGTTTAATTGTAGATAGCGGTTTGAGATAGGAAGTTGTTTAACATATTGTGATATCAATGGAATCTAATGATTACTTAGTGCTTCCTGCGATCAAACCGACTTATAATAATGAAAGACAGGAGTGGTAAAAATGGAACTTAACTTAAACAGCTCTGTGGCCCCTATAGCTGTTGATACAACTAAAGTTCACAATCAGTTACCAAGTGAAGAGCAAGAGTCGAGTCATACGTTAGCAAGCACAGAAACAGTCAATAAGCTGCAAGATGGCAATACCGTTAATATCATTGAGCAATCCGCAAAAGCGGAAGAGTTAGCGAAGCTTGAAGAGGCAGAACAAGCGACTGAGACACCTGAAGAGATGGAAGAGGTTGCGGCCAAACTTTCGGATATGATGGCCATGTTACGCAAAGGACTCACCTTTAAGGTCGATGATTCTCTAGGGACCCAAGTTGTTAGTGTACTTGATATCGACACTGGTGAATTGATAAGGCAAATCCCTAATGAAGAAGCATTAGAGTTGGCCATTAAATTGCATGAAAAAATGGCAGAGATGGATGGCATATTGATGTCGACGCAAGTGTAGTGAGTTTTTTGGCTGTTTAAGTACATAAAGATAGTTAGAATAATGGTTTTTTTGATTTTTTGTATTAGCGTATTGAGGTTGTCATGGGATTAACATCGGTTGGTATTGGTTCAGGAATGGACATTAATGGCATTGTATCTGCGTTGGTGCAATCTGAAAGTGCGCCTAAAGTAGCTCAATTTGACGCTGATGAAGGCAAGATTAATACCCAGATATCAGCAATGGGTGCACTCAAAAGTGCATTAACCGATTTTCAAGACAGCCTAGAAAAACTAACGGACCCAGATACCTTTATAGCGCGTAAGGTTAAACTCTCAAATAGTAGCTTTATTAGCGCAACGGCGGATGCAAATGCAGTCCCTGGTAGTTACAAAGTTGAAGTAGAGCAGTTAGCCGAGAGTCAAAAACTTGGCTCTGCTCCTGTTACTGATGCGACCGCTGCATTGGGTGAGGGCTCATTAACTTTTGGCGTCGCTGGTGAAGACTTTACCGTAGCCGTTGAAGCGGGCGATTCGCTTGAAAAAGTGATGCAGAAAATCAATGATGCTGAAGATAACGTTGGCGTTACGGCCACTATCATCAACGGTGACAATGGTCCACAGTTAGTGATGACATCGGATAAAACCGGCACTGATAACCTGATTACAGTAACAGCTGCAGATACTGACGGTGGCACGGGCTTAGTTGATACTTTTACCATGACCGAGTTAAGTACTGCTAAAGATGCAGTACTTTATGTTGACGGCCTTAAGGTGACCTCAAGCAGTAATACCGTTGAAAACGTGATTACTGGTGTTAGCTTAACGTTATCAGATGCCGATCTGACTAAAAGCACTCAATTAACCATTTCAGCGGACTCTGACAGCGTTGAGAAAAGCATTGAAGGCTTCGTAGAATCTTATAACGCCTTGATGAAAACGGTTTCTGATTTATCAGGTTATAACGCCGAAACGAAAAAAGCGGGGATTTTGCAAGGCGACTCGATGATCCGCAGTATTCAGAGTCAGTTGCGTGGGGTTTTGTCGAGTAGTTTTGATTCTGAAGACGGTGCAACTATGTTAGCCAATATTGGGGTTAAAACTACTCAACAAGGCACATTGGAGATTGACGAGAAGATCCTCGACAAAGCACTTGAAAATGACATGACACAAATTAAGGATATGTTTAGCGCCGAGGATACGGGGCTGGCAGCCAGGCTTGATAGCTTAGCCGAGACCTATGTAAAAAAAGGTGGCACTCTCGATAGTCGTGACGAGACCTTAGATAATCAAATAACCCGTATTACCGATAGTCGCGAGCAACTGACTCGTAAAATGGTCTCCTATGAAGCGAGATTGTTAAAGCAGTTTAATGCGATGGATTTGATCGTTGCTGGTTTGAGTGCGCAATCTACCGATTTGACCGCTCGCTTAGCGTCACTCCCTGGCGTAGTACCAAAAAAATAGCAGTGAATTAGCATTTAAGGAGTGGCTCAATTACGAGACTCCTTCAAGTTCGATAATCTCCTTACGCAAACGACCATGTTAATCAGTGTCCCCAGTGGAAATACTGGCTTTAGCGACTACCAATATCAGTGACCTTTGAAGTGAAGATCTTATGAATACAGCTCAAATTCCAGTAACTGAAATCATTCATCAACTGACCGCCGTTGATACAGCTATGACTGAATTACTCGAAAAACTAGAGAAAATGCAGTTTGAAAATGATGACACCGACATCTTGGTATTTAAATTGCAAGAAGTCATAAGTGCGCGTCAAATTTTGATTGGTCAGTTAGTGGCCGATAGTCAGTTCGAAGATCGAACTTACCTGCAAGCTCAGGCGGACAAGACGTTGGAATTTGAACATCGGGCCAAAAAAGTATTAGCCGATCGCGAAGCCTTATTACGTGGATTACGTAAAGGTAAACGCCAAATCAACGTATATAAAACAATAGATTCAAATAGGTAGGTATTTATGAGAGGTTCGCTTCAATCATATCGTAAAGTTTCTTTAGATAGCAGTATTGCCGTTGCTTCACCGCATAAGGTGATTCAAATGATGTTTGCGGGTGCTTTAGAGCGTCTAGCACAAGGGCGCTATGCAATAGAGCAAAACAATCTTGAGTTTAAAGGTGTTAGTTTAGGCAAAGCTGTCAGTATTGTAGCAGGTCTCAATAGCAGCCTTAATATGGAAGCTGAAGGTGATGTTGCCAGCAATCTAAGTGCTCTTTATGATTTTATGCTGCAGAAAATATCTGATGCAAACATGAATAATGATGTACAAGCCATTGATGATGCGACAGGTATTCTACGTGTTATTAAAGAAGCTTGGGATGCAATTCCAACTGAGCTTCACGAGTTATCTTCTGAAAGCTGATGATTTATCGGACTATTGTTGAGAATATTGGCTGAGGATACGTATTAGAGCCTATTGACTTAAGCCTGTCAGTTAAGTGCTAAAAGAGGGGTGGTGAGCCACTCCTTTTTGACTTATGTCAAAAACTTGTCACAGCTAAATTAGCGAGTGCTGAGTTTTTAAGCAAAACAGATCCTGTTTATCATAAACTTCATCAGAGGCTTGCTTATAGCGAGCCGATAATACACTATTCAGTTTGGTAGTGAATTTAAAGGTATTTCTTTGAGAGAAGCTACCGGCTTTAAATAATAAGCAACTAACACTAATAATTAATGCGCTGATACATATAAGCCTAACGGCCTTCGGAATGATGCAAAAAGATCAACGAATTCTACTTGTCGGTAACCAGTCAGAGCGAATTAATCGCTTGTCATGTGTTTTTGAGTTTTTAGGTGAGCAAGTCGAGTTAGTCGGTTTCGACAAACTTGAGTTGTATACAAAACAAGCGCGTTATCGTGCGATTGTTTTGCCCGCTGAAGCTCAATCAAAAGAACTTATTCAGTCTTTGGCTGGAGCGCTTCCGTGGCAGCCATTTTTGCTGCTGGGTGACGTTGCCGATGTTAAAGCCTCGAATATTCTTGGCTGTATCGAAGAACCACTAAATTATCCTCAGCTCACTGAGTTACTTCACTTCTGCCAAGTTTTTGGCCAAGTGAAGCGAGCTGATGTGCCTACTAGTGCCAATCAAACAAAACTGTTTCGCAGCCTCGTTGGCCGCAGTGAAGGTATCGCCAACGTACGCCACCTCATTAGCCAAGTTGCCAGTTCTGAAGCCACAGTGTTAATCCTTGGGCAATCAGGTACCGGTAAAGAGGTCGTAGCACGAAATATTCATTATATTTCAGAGCGTCGCGATGGACCGTTTATTCCAGTTAACTGTGGTGCAATACCGGCAGAACTGTTAGAAAGCGAGTTGTTTGGCCACGAGAAAGGCTCATTTACCGGTGCAATTAGTGCCCGTAAAGGTCGATTCGAATTAGCAGAAAAAGGCACTCTGTTTCTTGATGAAATAGGCGACATGCCGCTGCAAATGCAAGTTAAGCTGCTACGTGTATTACAAGAGCGAGTATTTGAACGTGTGGGTGGCAGTAAGTCTATTGCGGCTGACGTTCGAGTTGTTGCGGCGACACATAGAAATCTTGAAAACATGATTGAAGAGGGGAGCTTTAGAGAAGATCTCTATTACCGCTTGAATGTGTTTCCAATAGAAATGCCTGCTTTGTGTGAACGCAAAGAAGATATTCCATTATTACTGCAAGAACTGGTTAGCCGAGTTTATAACGAAGGCCGTGGCCGAGTGCGCTTTACCCAAAGAGGCATCGAGTCGCTTAAAGAGCATGCATGGTCTGGTAACGTTCGTGAGTTATCCAACTTAGTTGAGCGCTTAACCATCTTGTACCCCGGTGGACTGGTTGATGTTAATGACTTACCGATTAAGTATCGTCATATTGATGTACCAGAATATTGTATAGAAGTCAGTGAAGAGGAGCTTGAGCGTGATGCGCTAGCCTCTATCTTTAATGATGACGAGCCTATTGATATACCAGAGTCTCGCTTCCCAAGTGAGCTGCCTCCTGAAGGGGTTAACTTAAAAGATCTGCTGGCTGAGCTTGAAATCGACATGATTAGACAAGCATTAGATCAGCAAGATAACGTGGTTGCCCGCGCTGCTGAAATGCTCGGTATTCGCCGTACAACGCTCGTTGAGAAGATGCGTAAATACGGTTTAGGTAAAGATTAAAAGCCGATTTAGTGCTGAGATGGTACAAGCTGAGACGGTGAAAATCGGTTAAGAGCCGGTTCGAGCAGAGACGATTTAAAGCCGGATAGTGCTGAGATGGTGATAATCGGTTAAGAGCCGGTTTAAAGCCGGATAGTGCAGAGATGGTACAAGCGACAGTGAAGCCAAGACGATTAAAGCCACGCTAATTGTATGCACCGATTTAAAATTAGAAAGCCAGAAGCATAGCTTCTGGCTTTTTTTGTTTTTTTGTTTTTTTATTTTTTTGCTTTAATCTTTTCCTGCTTTTCTCGTAAGCGAAGCGTCCGTCTTTGCCTGTTTCGTCTTAGCTTTCCCTCTGCTTTACAGTAAGCGAAGCGTCCGTCTTTGCTTGTTCCGTCTTAGCTTTATTCTGCTTTCCTCGTTCCTTCCTAAGTTGGCACAAAACCTGCTTCACCCCATCAAATGCAGTTTTTTTGACGGAGTCATAATGTCCGCAGTCCCTCAGCCACAATTTGATGCACTAACAAGCTATCGTCCACAACAGGTCGACGTTCAGCAAGCCGCAAATATGTCCAATCGTATGGATCATATTCTGCAGGCGATGCCATCTGGCGTAGTGATCATCAATGGTGATGGTATTGTGACAGACGCAAATCCGGTAGCCATTGAGTTGCTTGGCGGTCCATTAGAAGGGCTACGTTGGTTTAAAGTGATCAATCAGGCTTTCTCACCTAAAGATGATGATGGTCATGAAGTGTCACTGCGTAATGGGCGCCGCGTTAAACTGGCAATTACGCCATTAACGCCAGAACCAGGTCAGCTTATCGTGTTAACTGATTTGACTGAAACACGTTTATTGCAAAAGAATTTGTCACATCTACAAAGGTTGTCAGCATTAGGCAAAATGGTGGCTACACTGGCACACCAAGTGCGTACGCCATTGAGTGCCGCCTTGTTGTATGCCTCTAATCTTGCCAACCCTAAAATTTCCGATACCGCAAGAAAGCGCTTTCAGGGAAAGCTGGTCGATAGACTCAACGAGTTAGAGCACCAAGTTAACGATATGCTGCTAATGGCAAAAGGCCGCAAGCAGGAGCTGGACGTGATTGTCTCTATTGAAGAGGTGATTGATAGCGTATTGAATAACTGCCAACCGATCTCGGCGCAAAAAGGCTGCCAGCTGGATTTTATCAATCATTCGACACAGGGCATTCGCGCAAATGACTCAGCGTTAAGTTCTGCGATAAATAATCTGGTGGTGAACAGCATTGAAGCTGGCGCGACCAAGATAGAGATAAAGGCCTACGATACGGCCACAGCACTGCATGTTGATGTGATCGATAACGGTAAAGGGTTAGATACCGACATGCAGCAACAAGTGCTTGAACCCTTCTTTACCACTAAGCCACAAGGCACGGGGCTTGGGTTGGCAGTGGTGCAATCAGTGGTGAATAATCATGGTGGCATGATGCAGTTGAGTTGTCATGTTGGTGAAGGCTGTACCGCCTCGCTTAAATTCCCTTTAGTGGCTAAAGCCAATATCACTGAATCAGTCGTAGGAGCTTAAGCGCATGTCTGAAGGTAAATTACTGTTAGTTGAAGATGATGCTTCATTACGAGAAGCTCTATTAGACACGCTGATGCTAGCGCAATATGAATGCGTCGATGTTGAATCGGCTGAAGCTGGCATTTTGGCATTAAAAAGTGACTCATTTGATATGGTGATAAGCGATGTGCAAATGGAGGGGATTGGCGGCTTAGGCTTGCTTAATTACCTGCAGCATAATCACCCTAAAGTACCCATGTTATTGATGACGGCTTACGCAACGATTGATAACGCGGTCAATGCGATGAAGTTAGGCGCCGTCGATTATTTGGCTAAACCTTTTTCACCCGAAGTGCTGCTTAACCAAGTATCAAGATACCTGCCCGCTAAATCGACAGAGGGCACACCCGTTGTCGCAGACGAAAAGAGTTTAGCCCTGCTATCTCTGGCTCAGCGAGTGGCAGCATCAGATGCATCAGTGATGATCATGGGCCCAAGTGGCAGTGGTAAAGAGGTCTTGGCGCGTTATATTCATCAGCACAGCAATCGCTCTACAGGGGCTTTTGTCGCGATAAACTGCGCCGCAATTCCTGAGAACATGCTTGAAGCAACGCTTTTTGGCTATGAAAAAGGCGCGTTTACGGGGGCTTATCAAGCCTGCCCAGGTAAATTTGAGCAAGCACAAGGCGGCACGCTACTGCTTGATGAAATATCAGAGATGGAAGTGGGCTTGCAAGCTAAGTTACTGCGAGTGCTGCAAGAGCGTGAAGTGGAGCGACTCGGTGGCCGTAAGACCATTAAGCTAGACGTACGAGTATTGGCGACCTCAAACCGTGATTTAAAAGCGTTGGCGGCATCGGGAGAGTTTAGAGAAGATCTTTATTATCGGATCAATGTCTTTCCGCTAACTTGGCCAGCGCTAAATCAACGTCCCGCGGATATTTTACCCTTAGCAAGACACCTTATTAATCGTCACTCTTTAGCGATGAATAAAACCGAAGTACCGGTATTGGCTGAATGTGCGTCGCGGAGGTTGTTAACTCATCGTTGGCCTGGCAATGTGCGCGAACTCGACAATGTGGTACAACGTGCGCTGATTTTAAATATTTCTAACGAAATAACCCTCGCTGATATTATTATCGATAATTGCGATATTTCACTTAACGCAGAGTCATTTCCTGTCGAAGAGGAAAAGCCCACTGAGCTTGACGGTTTAGGGACTGAACTTAAAGCACAGGAACATGTGATAATTCTAGAAACCTTGACTCAGTGTAATGGCAGCCGTAAAGCCGTCGCCGAAAAACTGGGGATCAGTGCTCGAACTTTACGTTATAAAATGGCCAAAATGCGCGACTCCGGGATTCAAATACCGGCTTAATAGCGGGTTCAAGCAGAGACGGTGAGAATCGGTTAAGAGCTGGTTAAGAGCCGGATAGAAGCCGGTTAAAGCTGAGACGATGAGAATCGGTTAAGAGCCGGTTAAAAGCCGGATAGGGCTGAGACGGTTCAAGCTGAGACGATGAAAATCGGTTAAGAGCAGATTTAAAGCCGGATAGGGCTGAGACGATACAAGCTGAGACGGTGAAAATCGGTTAAAAGCCGGTTAAAAGCCGGTTAAAAGCCGGTTAAAAGCCGGATAGGGCTGAGACGGTTCAAGCTGAGACGATGAAAATCGGTTAAGAGCCGATTTAAAGTCGGGTAGTGCTGAGATGGTTCGAGCTGAGACGATTTAAGCAGAGATGAAGAACTTTGTTGGATACCTAGAGGTATTTCGTTTGAATCTTGGCTGCTTTTTGTTTTAAGCTTTTCCTGCTTTTCCCGTAAGCGAAGCGTCCGTCTTTGCTTGTCCCGTCTTAGCTCTATCCGTTTTTCACCGTTAATTTAAATTCTGGCACGATTACTGCTTTATCTAGTTCAATATAAGTTTTTCGTCAAGAAAACGACATTGGGAGATAGTAATGCAAATCGGCGCTAATTCTTTACTGCAAGAGATGCAGTCACTTAACGGCCAAATTGGCTCACCTGGGATCCAAACAGGTATTGCTCGCCAAGTGAATAACACTTCTGGCGCTGATTTTGGGCAACTTCTTTCTCAAGCTGTTGGAAATGTGAGCGAACTTCAATCGAATGCAGGTAATTTGGCCACTCGCCTTGATATGGGCGACACCACAGTGACATTATCTGATACCGTGATTGCGCGTGAGAAATCTAGCGTTGCTTTTGAGGCAACAGTGCAAGTAAGAAATAAGCTGGTACAAGCTTATAAAGACATTATGAGTATGCCTGTTTAGGCCTAAACTAACAGCAGGTAGCAATTGTGAGTACAGAAATGGTCGTAGGAACAGGTTCAAATGTCGCAACCAGTGGACAATCAGGTGGCGTTCAAGAGGAACATAAATCTGGTGTGATGGGCTCTATTGGTAATATCGATATGTTACGCCAAGTGACCATGATCTTGGCATTAGCGATCTGTTTGGCATTGGCTGTTTTTGTGATGATTTGGGCGCAAGAGCCTGAATATCGTCCTTTGGGGCAAATGAATACCCAGGAGATGGTACAAGTACTCGATGAACTTGATAAGAATAAAATCCCATACCAGATCCAAGGTGATGTGGTTAAGATCCCAGAAGACAAATATCAAGATGTGAAGATGATGCTAAGCCGCGCAGGTTTAGATCAAGCCGCTACAAATGACGACTATTTAAGTAAAGACAGTGGGTTTGGCGTGAGCCAGCGAATGGAACAAGCCCGCCTTAAACATAGCCAAGAACAAAACCTTGCAAGAACCATCGAAGAGTTAAAAAGTGTTAGCCGCGCTAAAGTTATCTTAGCCTTACCAAAAGAAAACGTATTTGCTCGCAATCGCTCAAAGCCGAGTGCGACAGTGGTAGTGAGTACCCGACGTGGCGGCCTTGGCCAAGAAGAGGTCGACTCTATTGTCGATATTGTGGCGTCAGCGGTACACAACTTAGAACCGAATAAAGTCACTGTGACAGACGCAAACGGTCGCTTGCTTAATTCCGGCAGTCAAGATGGCGTTTCGGCTATTGCGCGCCGCGAGCTCGAAATTGTTCAGCAAAAAGAGTCTGAGTATCGTAACAAGGTTGAGTCTATTTTGATGCCAATCTTGGGGCCTGAGAACTTTACTTCTCAAGTGGACGTTAGCATGGACTTTACCGCCGTAGAACAAACCGCTAAGCGCTACAACCCCGATTTACCCGCACTGCGCAGTGAAATGGTGGTGGAAAATAATTCAAATGGCAACACCAGTGGCGGTATTCCAGGGGCGCTGTCTAACCAACCGCCAATGAACGCGGATATCCCACAAGAAGTTGCTAGCGAATCGACCTCGGTTAGATCAGGTAGTAACCATAAAGAAGCCACCAGAAACTATGAACTCAATGAAACGATAAGCCATACCCGCCAACAAGTAGGCACGTTAAGACGTGTGAGTGTGTCGGTTGCCGTTGATTTTAAAAACGCCCCAGTTGCCGAAGACGGCAGTGTGACCAGAGTGCCACGCACCGAGCAAGAATTGGCTAACATTCGTCGCTTGCTTGAAGGTGCTGTAGGGTTTAATACTCAACGTGGCGATATGATTGAAGTGGTTACCGTACCGTTTATGGACCAACTCATTGAAGATGCTCCAGCAGTTGAAGTTTGGGAACAACCTTGGTTCTGGCGTGGAGTGAAGTTGGGCTTGGGTACTTTAGTTGCGCTGGTTATTGTGGTGTTTGTTATCAGCCCGATGCTTAAACGTATTGTTTACCCTGATAGCGCCAAAATGCTTGACGAGCCAAAGGTGGGTGATGAGCTTGCTGAGATTGAAGATCAGTATGCCGCAGACACATTAGGCATGCTCGAGCGACCCGAAGCTGAATACAGTTATGCCGATGATGGGTCGATTTTAATCCCCGATCTGCATAAAGATGATGACATGATTAAAGCCATCCGCGCCATTGTCGCGAATGAACCTGAACTATCGACTCAAGTCGTGAAAAATTGGTTATTAGAAGATGACAAATAATATTGGTGTAGAGGGCAAAACCGTTGCGCCTGCTGCAGGTTTTAAAGCTCAAGATTTAACGGGTGTTGAAAAAACGGCCATATTGCTCCTGAGCCTAAGTGAAAGTGATGCAGCTTCTATTTTGAAACACCTTGAGCCTAAGCAGGTACAAAAGGTGGGTATGGCAATGGCAGCCATGCAAGATTTTGGACAAGAGAAAGTCATTGGCGTGCATAAGCTATTCTTGGATGACATCCAAAAGTACTCCTCTATCGGTTTTAACAGTGAAGAGTTTGTGCGTAAGGCGCTTACTGCTGCGCTTGGCGAAGATAAAGCCGGCAATCTTATCGAACAGATTATTATGGGCAGTGGGGCTAAAGGTCTCGATTCACTTAAGTGGATGGACGCGCGTCAAGTCGCGACCATTATCCAAAATGAGCATCCACAAATTCAAACGATTGTGTTGTCTTATCTTGAGCCCGACCAAGCGGCAGAAATTTTTGCCCAGTTCCCAGAAAATACTCGTTTAGACTTAATGATGCGTATTGCCAACCTCGAAGAGGTGCAACCTGCCGCGCTGCAAGAGCTTAACGATATTATGGAGAAACAGTTTGCTGGCCAAGGTGGCGCACAAGCCGCCAAGATGGGTGGCCTGAAAGCGGCTGCTAACATTATGAACTACCTCGATACTGGCGTTGAAAGTCACTTGATGGAAACCATGCGCGAGTCTGATGAAGAGATGGCACAGCAGATCCAAGACTTAATGTTTGTCTTTGAAAACCTTAGCGATGTGGACGATATGGGCATTCAGGTATTGCTTAGAGAAGTGCAGCAAGATGTGTTGATGAAGGCGCTAAAAGGCACAGATGATCAACTCAAAGAGAAGTTACTGAGTAACATGTCTAAACGTGCCGCTGAACTGCTGCGTGATGATTTAGAGGCGATGGGTCCAATTCGAATTAGTGAAGTGGAAGTTGCTCAAAAAGAGATTTTATCAATTGCGCGACGTCTGAGTGAAAGTGGTGAGTTGATGCTCGGTGGCGGCAGTGGTGAAGAGTTCTTATAATGGCTGATCCTAAAGAGCCCAAAGGGGTAACCGTCAATACCACTGATGAGTTTGGTCATTGGGACCTTCCCGATATTACAGAAGAGATTGATAGCTCATCGCTGAATATGTTTGGTCGACATGGCTTGCATGTTGACGTAGACAATGAGACCGAAATTGAAGCGATTTTACCGCCAACGCTGACCGAAATTGAAGATATCCGTGCTCACGCCGAGCAAGAAGGCTTTGTACAGGGTCAAGAAAATGGCCATGCCGAAGGGCTTGAAAAGGGCCGCTTAGAGGGACTGGAGCAAGGCCATACTGAAGGTTTTGAGCAGGGACAAGAGCAAGGTTATGAAGCGGGTCTGCAGGCATCTGCTGAGATACTACAAAGATTCGAAGCATTACTCACCCAATTTGAACAGCCGCTGAGTATATTAGATACCGAAATTGAAAAAGAGCTGTTGTCGACATCAATGAGCTTGGCTAAAGCGGTGATTGGTCATGAGCTTAAAACGCATCCTGAGCATATTTTGAGCGCGCTGCGTCAAGGCGTTGACTCACTGCCGATCAAAGAGCAGAAAGTGAATATTCGATTGTCACCAGACGATGAATCTTTAGTCACCGATTTATACACTGCTGCGCAATTGGAACGCAACCGATGGGACATTGAAGCCGACCCCAGTTTATCGGCAGGTGATTGCATCATCCATAGTCTCCGTAGCCATATTGATATGACCGTGGATACGCGTATTCAGCATGTATTTTTTGAACTAGAGAAAAGCCAACAAGATCTGTTGCAGCGCAAAGAGCAACAAGAAGAGGCGTTACTTAACCAGCGTCTGAGCAGTCAAACCGCAGCGGCTGCAGAAGTTGCCACTGCGACGGTACAGCCCTCACAAGATCAGCCTCCAGTAACCGAAGGTGAACATGCCAACACGCCAACACCGACTGCGCAGTAAACTGGCGCAGCACCACAAAAAAATTAACCCTTTTGTAGCAGAAGCCAGCGGGCAACTCGTGCGAGTGGTGGGTTTGACGCTCGAAGCAACGGGTTGTCGGGCTTCGGTTGGCAGTCTTTGCTCCATCGAAACCATGACGGGTGATTTAGTCGCTGAAGTGATTGGTTTTGACGATGATTTACTTTACCTGATGCCAATCGAAGAACTCAACGGTGTGTTGCCTGGCGCTAAAGTGACGCCATTGGGTCAGCAGTCTGGCCTGAGTGTGGGTTTGGCATTGTTAGGGCGAGTGCTCGATGGCAGTGGCGTACCAATAGATGGTTTAGGCAATCTACAAACCGATCAAAAAGCCCCCACACATACCACCGCAATCAATCCACTAGCAAGGCGAGCGATAAGTGAGCCACTCGATGTTGGTGTTCGCGCGATCAACTCGATGTTGACCGTCGGTAAAGGCCAACGAATGGGCTTGTTTGCCGGTTCTGGTGTGGGTAAAAGTGTGCTGTTAGGCATGATGACGCGAGGCACTAACGCTGACATTATTGTGGTGGGGTTAGTGGGCGAGCGTGGCCGAGAAGTCAAAGAGTTCATCGAAGAGATCTTGGGGCCAGAAGGACGTGCCCGCTCAGTCGTGGTGGCAGCGCCTGCTGATACTTCGCCCCTGATGCGACTTCGTGCTTGTGAAACATCGACTCGAATTGCCGAGTATTTTCGTGATATGGGTTATAGCGTACTGTTACTGATGGATAGCCTAACCCGTTATGCTCAAGCGCAGCGAGAGATCGCGTTAGCGGTGGGTGAACCCCCTGCGACGAAAGGATATCCGCCTTCAGTATTTGCTAAACTCCCCAAACTTGTTGAACGCGCAGGAAACGGCGGCGGCAAGCAAGGCTCAATAACGGCATTCTACACCGTGCTCACCGAGGGCGATGATCTGCAAGATCCTATCGCCGATGCATCGCGCGCCATTCTTGATGGCCATATTGTGTTGTCACGCTCGCTTGCGGATTCAGGGCATTACCCTGCTATTGATATTGAAGCGTCAATTAGCCGTGTTGCACCTATGGTGATTAGCACCGCGCATTTAGAAGCTATGCGCCGTGTTAAGCAGGTGTATTCGCTTTATCAACAGAATAAAGATCTGATTTCAATTGGTGCTTACACTCAGGGAAGCGACCCTCGTATCGATAACGCTATCCGCTTGCAACCTGCGATGAATGCATTTTTGCGACAAACCATGAAAGATACCATTACCTTCGAAAGTAGTGAGTTAATGTTGAGTCAACTCGGTGCACAATGTCATGTCTAGCGCTGATGAGTAAATACTAAAATGGCTAAAGTGGATCCACTTCTTACCGTACTTAAGCTCACTAAAGATGCGGAAGAGCAAGCATCGCTACAACTGCGTACCGCTCAGTTAGAGCTGCAGCGTAGGCAAACGCAATTAAAAGCGCTGCAGGACTATCGTTTAGATTACATGAAACAGATGGAGCTGCAGCAAGGAAAACAAATTAGCGCGAGCTATTACCATCAGTTCCACCAGTTTGTGCGCCAAATTGATAACGCCATTGTGCAGCAAGTTAACACGGTGCAAGAAGCGCTCACTCAACAACAACACCGTCAAAGCTATTGGCAAGAGAAACAACAAAAACGTAAGGCGGTAGAGTTATTGCTGGCTAAGAAAGCCGATGCAGCACAACTTGCAGAGCAACGTAGAGAACAAAAAATGGTAGACGAGTTTGCATCGCAACAGTTTTACCGAAAATCCCGCCGATAGTTTTTCCTCTGTCACTTTTGTTGGCATTATACTTGCTTAGTATGGTAATGAAAGCCATATATCAAGCCGATATTTTGACGCCTAATACCAGACTCATAGCAGAATAAGATAGACATTTTGTGCTTGTTAAGGCAACGCTGACGGAGAAGTTATGCAGCAGATGACCAATATATTACTCAGCAGCGTTGATGCCAGTGCTGCAAAAAAGGTGAGCCCTAACAGTCAGCCTGAACTTAATGCCGATGGCGACAATTTCTCAGCAGCCTTAGAAAAAGCCAGCCAAATGGACCCTGCGCCAAATGCAGAGCACAAAAATGAGCAAGGTAACACTGACACCCCATCAACAAATGCTACCACTCAAAACAGTACGGTAGCAGCGTCAAACGGTAAGGCAGAAGACGCTGAGGTGAGTGATGACGTTAGCCAAGTGCTAGCACAAATTAACCTTGCCAATAACTTCCCCAGCGATGCAGAAAGTCAATCGATGGTTGCCGCTGACGGCGAAACCTTGCCGTTAGTCGATGATATGCAAATAGCGCAAGAAAAGGGCGTTAAAGAGGGGGGTTTATCTGCCGATACGAGCACTGACTTACCCGATGAAATGTCTGATGAAATATTGCAAGCGTTAAGCTTTCAAAGTGGTATTTCTGAAGCTGCACTTCGCAATATGCCAGCACAAGATCTCAACGATTTATTAGCACAGAGTCAAATACTAGGTGCTGATGGTGAGCTTTTATCGCAATACGCCATCACATCAGCACCATTGACTGCAACATCAGCATCAACATCAACCGATGCCGCAAGAGCCCAAGCGGTCAACGACGATCCTAAACTCGCCAATGCCGTTCAAACGGGCAATGAACTGACAAGCCCAACGAGTAAAGCCGATAGTCGAGATATTTTAGGCAAAGAAGCGGCGATGCAAGCAGCTACAGAGCAGGGCGGAACGCAACGAGCTGAGATAGAAAAAGGGGTGAGCGCTAAATCTGCGCTGGGCGATGCTAACAATATGACTGCCGCGACAGAGCAGTTAAAAGGCGCCGAGCTTTCCGTTAGGTTAACGCCCATTCAGATGGGGCTAGAGGCCAATCTCGCCAGCGGCAGTGCAACGTTATCGACTGAAGAGATTAAAACTGCTGCAGGCTTACAGGCACATAATTTACAAATACAGCAAAGTTTAACCCGTGCTGAGCCGCAACAAATACAACTTTCACTTAAACAGCATGCGGACCAAGCCACACAGATGCAGGAGATGATCCAGCGATTTTCGCCGGTAATGAAGCAGCAATTAATCACCATGGTGAGTCAAGGTGTTCAACACGCTGAAATTCGCTTAGATCCGGCGGAGCTTGGCAGCATGATTGTACGCATTCAGGTGCAAGGCGATACTACCCAAGTACAGTTTCAAGTCTCACAACATCAAACACGTGATTTAATTGAGCAAGCAATGCCAAGATTACGTGAAATGCTGGCTGAACAGGGTATGCAATTGACCGATGGTCAGGTGTCTCAAGATAACGGTGGCAATGAACAAGCTTTCCAAGGTGATAGAGACAGCCAAGGCCAAAGTCACTCTGAAATGGACGAAATTTCAGCAGAAGATCGAGTTGTTGGCACAAATCTAGCTTCTAGTGCCGCATCAGGTATAGATTATTATGCATAAGCAGGTACCCTATAGCGCACATTATAATTTTGGTTTTATAGGTTGTCTTTGAACCTGTAAAGTAAGGGCATAAATGCTCGAGTTAGGGAAAGCAGATGGCAGAAGAACAATCATTAGAGCTCGAGGTTAATGACGAGCCCAAAAGTAAGAAAAAGTTAATCTTGTTTGGCGGTATTGCTGTAGCACTTTTCATTGTTATAGCGGTGACGCTATGGATGTTATTGAGCGGTGGTGATGCTGAACAGAGCTCGGAGGGTCAACCTACCGCAGCAGAAGAGACTGCAAATCAGGGAGAAGCCTTTTACGCTGCTATGCCACGACCGTTCTTATTTAACTTGCCAGGCAATGGCCGCACGCGACTTGTTGAAATCAAAGTGCAGTTGATGGTGCGCGGTAAGGACGATGATGTATTGATTAAAAAGCACATTCCACTGATTGAAGACGCACTACTGACCACATTTAGTGGTGCGGATGTGCAAAAACTCAGTACCCAAGCAGGCAAAGATGAGATGCGTTTGTTAGCCCTGCTGAATGTGCAAAACACCTTGCAGCCCATTATTGGTCGTAAAGTGGTTGAAAAAGTATTATTTACCGGCTTTGTGATGCAGTAAGTTTGCACGGCTTTTTGTAAACCAAACGTTTTTATATAGGCAAAGGCAATATCGTGAGTGATTTATTAAGCCAAGACGAAATTGATGCGCTACTACACGGTGTAGATGACGTTGAAGAGGACATGATTCAGGACGATGAGCTTGATGCACGTTCTTATGATTTCTCTTCGCAAGACCGTATTGTACGTGGCCGAATGCCAACGCTTGAGATTGTTAACGAGCGCTTTGCTCGCCACTTGCGCATTAGCATGTTTAACATGATGCGCCGAGCGGCGGAAGTGTCGATCAATGGTGTGCAAATGCTCAAGTTTGGTGAGTACGTTCATACCCTGTTTGTACCGACCAGTTTAAACATGGTGCGCTTTAGTCCATTAAAAGGCACTGCGTTGATCACCATGGAAGCGAGATTGGTGTTTATCTTGGTCGATAACTTTTTTGGAGGTGATGGACGATTCCACGCCAAAATTGAAGGTCGAGAATTTACCCCAACTGAGCGCCGTATTGTTCAATTGCTGCTAAAAATCATTTTTGAAGATTATAAAGAAGCGTGGGCGCCAGTAATGGATGTTGAGTTTGATTATCTCGACTCTGAAGTTAACCCAGCTATGGCGAACATCGTCAGCCCGACGGAGGTCGTGGTGGTGAGTTCATTCCATATCGAAGTGGATGGCGGCGGCGGAGATTTTCATATCACCATGCCGTATTCCATGATTGAACCTATCCGCGAGTTACTCGATGCGGGCGTGCAAAGTGATACTCAAGATACGGACATGCGTTGGTCTCAGGCGCTACGAGATGAGATCATGGACGTAGATGTGGGTATTGATGCCACCGTGGTGGAACATCAACTGACCCTGCGTGAAGTGCTTGAGTTCAAAGCGGGCGATGTTATTCCCGTTGAACTGCCTGAATATATTGTTTTAAAAGTTGAAGACCTTCCCACTTATCGTTGTAAGATGGGGAAAACAAAAGAGAATCTTGCATTAAAGATTTGCGAAAAAATTCCTAGACCGGAAACGGCTAAGACAGAGTTGCAGTTGGTTACGCATAAAGGTAAGCCACGCGAACGTTCTGAGATATAAGGTGATACGTCGATGAGTACAGATACAGGTGATGATTGGGCAGCAGCAATGGCTGAGCAAGCAATTGAAGAAGCACAAGCAGTTGAACTTGATGAGTTTAGTAGCGATGCTGCTCATTTCAGTCAAGAGGAAGCGTCAAAACTCGATGCGATAATGGACATTCCGGTGACTATTTCGATGGAAGTAGGCCGCAGTTTTATCAATATTCGTAATTTGCTGCAGTTAAACCAAGGCTCGGTGGTTGAATTAGACCGTATCGCTGGCGAGCCATTGGATGTCATGGTCAATGGTACGTTAATCGCCCACGGTGAGGTGGTTGTGGTTAATGACAAGTTTGGTATTCGTTTAACCGACGTTATTAGCCAAACTGAGCGCATTAAAAAGCTTAAATAGAAAGGATGAGTAATGAGTTTTCAGATGGTATTAGCAAGTCTTGGTAGCGTTGCCGCTACAGCAGAGAAATCGGCTGCGCCCTCAAGTGTTGCTACGCTTGCCAGTATGGTGGGAGGCCTAATTGTTGTTTTATTGCTGATTTTTGCCTTAGCTTATATGGTGAAGCGACTGAATCTAGTGCCTAGTAACCAAGGGGTGCTAAAAACCATCGCCGTTACGCCGCTGGGCCAAAAAGAAAAACTAGTGTTAGTTGAAGTCGATGGCCAGCAATATCTGCTCGGCGTCACACCTCATCAAGTCAATTTGGTCGATAAACTCACCACGCCAGTTGAGCAGCCTAAAGTCTCCTTTGCGGATCGATTACGTCAAGTGAAGTCGTCACAATGATAAAATGGAATATGTTGTTTGTTGGGCTGGCGCTGTCTATGCTCTCACCTACGGCCCTTGCTGCAACGGGGATTTTACCTGCAGTAACGGTGTCAACAGGGGCTGATGGCTCGACCCAATATTCGGTGACAATGCAGATTTTGCTGTTGATGACAGCGTTAAGCTTTATTCCTGCAGCGGTCATTATGTTGACTTCATTCACTCGTATTATTGTTGTCTTATCTATTTTGCGACAAGCGATTGGTCTACAACAGGCACCGTCGAATCAAATTCTCATCGGCATCAGTATGTTTATGACATTTTTTATTATGTCGCCGGTGTTCGATAAAATTTATGATCAAGCAGTATTGCCCTATATTGAACAGGGAATGCCAATCGATCAGGCGTTCAATACAGGTAAAGGGCCGTTAAAAGACTTTATGTTAGCGCAGGTTCGCTTAACTGATTTAGATACCTTTATTGAAATATCAGGTTATCAAAATATTAACGAGCCTGAAGATGCGCCAATGAGCGTGATTATTCCTGCCTTTATCACCAGTGAGCTGAAGACCGCATTCCAAATTGGTTTTATGTTATTCGTGCCATTCTTGGTATTAGATTTGGTGGTGGCCAGTATTTTGATGGCAATGGGTATGATGATGTTGTCGCCGATGATTGTCTCTTTGCCGTTTAAAATCATGCTGTTCGTATTGGTTGATGGCTGGAGCTTAGTCATGGGTACGTTAGCGAATAGTTTCGGATTATAGGTAGTATAGGTAGGCTATGACTCCAGAGGCGCTCATTAATATTGTAGATATCTGCCATGAAACATTAGCAGCCATAGTTTCTCGCTTGTTTATTGAAGGTAGCTTATGACTCCAGAAGCCCTGATTGATATCTTTCGAGAAGCCCTTACCGTGATTGTCACCATGGTATCGATGATTATTGTACCAGGATTGATTGTGGGTTTGGTTGTTGCCGTTTTTCAGGCTGCGACCTCAATTAACGAACAAACATTGAGTTTCTTACCTCGTCTACTGACGACGTTATTTGGCTTGATGTTCATGGGCCATTTGCTGGTGCAAACCATGATGGAGTTCTTTTTGCAGATGGTGAATATGATCCCGCAGGTCATAGGCTAATCATGCCTACTATACGACAACATGTTATTCCGATGCTTAATAGGCATTTAGGCGTAGTGTTGTAGCTATGGATATTTTACTCGATACTATTATGGGCGGAATTGCCGGTTACATGTGGCCGCTAACACGCATATCCAGTATGTTTATGGTGATGGCTGTTTTCGGCGCCAATACCACGCCCTCGCGAGTGAGATTAATGCTGTCACTGGCCGTTACCGCTGCCGTTGTGCCTGTTTTACCTCCAATGCCAAACATTGACCTGTTTTCATTAAGTGCTGTTTTTGTCACGTTCCAGCAGATCATTATTGGTGTATCAATGGGCTTTGGCTCTTTATTGTTGATGCAGACCTTTGTGTTAACAGGGCAAATCATCGGTATGCAAACCAGTTTGGGTTTTGCTTCGATGATCGATCCCAGCTCAGGTCAGCAGACCCCCGTAGTGGCTAACTTCTTCCTGCTGCTGACCACTCTGATATTTCTGGCCGTAGATGGGCACCTAGTCTTAATTAAAATGGTTGTTGCCAGTTTTGACTCCATTCCAGTGTCGATGAACGGCCTCAGCTTAGCCAGTTATCGGCTGTTCACTGAATTTGTCGGTTACATGTTTGGCGCGGCGCTCACGATGTCGCTGTCAGCTATTGTCGCACTGCTCACCATCAACCTCTCATTTGGTGTCATGACCCGTGCATCACCGCAATTAAACATTTTTTCTATTGGTTTCCCGGTGACCATGGTAAGCGGCCTGTTTATTCTATGGCTTACATTGACGCCTATCATGGCTCACTTTGATGAGGTTTGGCGTGAAACGCAGATTTTGCTGTGTAATGTACTAGAGCTGCAGTGTAATTCAGAAGGCACAATCAATTAATGGCTGCATTAATAGCGGGACTTATACCGGGATTAAGCCTTAATGGCTGGCGACCTTGCACTTTGAAGCCTTGTAGCTTCAAAGATAACACTCTGGTCAGTCACAATGGCTGAGAACGACAGCAGCCAAGAAAAAACAGAGGAAGCAACCGCCAGGAAGTTGCAACAGGCCAAAGACAAAGGGCAGGTTGCACGCTCCAAAGATTTAGGCACCTCTGCAGTGCTTATTGCGGCTGCTGTGGGATTAGTGATGACTGGGCCGAGCATTGCCAAGGCGATGCACAACATTATGACTAACTTGTTTGTCATGACCCGCGAAGAGATTTTTGACACGCGGCAAATGATGAATATCTGGAGCATGGTCGGTAACGAGTTAGCGTCGCCGTTGTTGGGTTTTATCGCATTTCTCGCCCTAATAGCTTTCGTGGGCAACATCGCACTTGGTGGCATGTCTTTCTCTGCTAAAGCCTGCATGCCAAAATCCAGTAAAATGAATCCAGCTAAAGGCTTAAAGCGCATGTTCGGTGTGCAAGCTGTGGTGGAGTTGACTAAAGGTATCGCGAAGTTCTCCGTTGTGGCAATAACGGCTTATTTAGTCCTTAATATTTATCTGAATGATATTTTGATGCTGTCGCAAGATCACTTGCCCGGCAATATTTATCACGCGCTTGATCTCGTCTCATGGATTTTCATCTTGCTGTGCGCATCAACATTCTTAATTGTTGCCATTGATGTTCCCTACCAAATTTGGAATCACAGCAAAGAGCTGAAGATGACCAAGCAAGAAGTGAAAGACGAATATAAAGATACCGAAGGTAAGCCGGAAGTTAAGGGACGTATTCGCCAGTTACAACAAGAGATGGCTCAGCGCCGTATGATGGGCGAAGTGCCCAATGCCGATGTTATTGTGGTTAACCCCGAACATTACGCGGTTGCGGTGAAATATGATGCGACCAAATCGACAGCCCCTTTTGTGGTGGCTAAAGGGGTCGATGAAGTGGCATTTAAGATCCGCGAAATAGCCCGAGAGCATAATGTAGCTATTGTCACTGCAGCGCCATTAGCGCGTGCTATCTACCATACGACTAAAATAGATCAAGAGATCCCGGAAGGTCTATTTACCGCGGTTGCTCAGGTGCTTGCGTATGTATTTCAGCTTCGGCAATTCCAAAAAGGTAAAGGGCGTCGCCCTAATGCCGTCCCCACAAAACAGCCTATTCCTGATGAGTTGAAGCACTAGCGGCTATAACTCACATTTCTCAGCTATAAATTGTATAATAAACAGTCAGTTGTTTGGTTGTCCATTCTTTGGTTATTCGTTTCAGGTTATAGTGTGCGCCGCTCTATGGTGTGAGCAGATTGATCTTGTTAATATTGGTACTAATTTTGCAGTACAGCTAACAAGCGTCAAAGATTGGACTCAGGGTGAATGGAACTTAAGGCAAGACTAGGGCAATTAAAGCAATTAAAGCCCGCACATTTTAAAGGATTGGGTACCCCTATATTGGTTTTAGCCGCATTGGCTATGATCACGTTACCCATGCCTGCTTTTCTGCTGGATATTCTGTTTGCGTTTAACATAGCACTTGCCTTAGTGGTGTTGCTTGTTGCTATTTACAGTGACCGTCCACTTGATTTTGCCGCATTCCCGACAGTCCTGCTGATCGCAACCTTACTTCGACTCGCACTTAACGTTGCCTCTACCCGAGTGGTATTACTTGAAGGCCACAATGGTGGTGATGCCGCAGGTAAAGTCATTGAAGCCTTTGGCTCTGTGGTGATTGGCGGTAACTATGCCGTGGGTCTAGTGGTGTTTTTAATTCTAATTATCATCAACTTCGCGGTAGTGACCAAAGGTGCTGGCCGTATCTCTGAAGTTAGTGCTCGCTTTACGCTAGATGCCATGCCGGGTAAGCAGATGGCCATCGATGCTGACCTCAATGCCGGGCTGTTAAGCCAAGAGGAAGCCCGTGTCAGACGTGCAGAAGTGACCCGTGAAGCCGATTTCTATGGTGCGATGGACGGTGCGTCAAAATTTGTAAAAGGTGATGCGATTGCAGGAATAATGATTTTAGTGATTAATATTCTTGGCGGTTTTGTCATCGGTATGGCGCAGCACGGGCTTAGTTTTTCCGATGCTATAGAAATTTATACGCTACTCACCATTGGTGATGGCCTCGTCGCTCAGATCCCTGGTCTTTTGTTGTCAATTGCCGCCGCCTTAATGGTGACTCGCCAAAATGAATCGGGCGATATGGGCGAAATGATGATGAGCCAGATGTTTGACAGCCCCAAAGCGCTTGCCATTGCCGCAGCGGTTATGTTTGTAATGGGTATCGTGCCGGGCATGCCACACTTGGTGTTTATATCGCTTGCTGTTGTTGCTGGCGGCTCTGCTTACTTAATTAAGAAAAAGAAAGAGACTGACCGCGAGCGTGCATTGGAGTTGGCGAAAACTGGCCCCGTTGAAAAGCGTGATACCCAACCTAAAGAATTAAGCTGGGATGATGTTCAACACGTTGACACCATTGGTCTTGAGGTCGGTTATCGTTTGATCCCGCTGGTAGACAAAGGCCAGGGCGGTGAGCTACTCGGCAGAATTAAAGGCGTGCGTAAAAAGTTGTCGCAAGAGTTAGGTTTTTTAGTGCCAGCGGTACATATTCGCGATAATTTAGACCTGTCGCCTAACGCGTATCGGATCTCATTAATGGGGGTTTCATCTGGTGAAGGCGAAATTCGTCATGATTGCGAGCTAGCGATTAACCCCGGACAAGTTTTTGGCAAGCTCGATGGTATTGAAACCACCGATCCTGCCTTTGGTTTAGAAGCCGTATGGATTGCGCCAGAGCTTAGAGAGCATGCACAGACTCTAGGCTATACCGTGGTAGACGCTGCCACGGTAGTGGCCACTCACATCAGCCAGCTGCTTACCAATAATGCCTCTAAGTTATTGGGTTATGAAGAGGTTCAGCAACTACTGGATATGTTGGCTAAAAACGCACCTAAGTTGGTTGATGGCTTTATTCCTGATGTAATGTCTCTGGGAACCGTGGTTAAGGTGATGCAAAACTTATTAAATGAAGGCGTGTCTATTAGAGACATGAAGACCATCGTACAAACATTGTTAGAGTATGGGCCTAAGAGCGCTGACACCGAAGTGCTCACTGCCGCTGTGCGAATAGCGTTAAAGAGAATGATCGTACAAGAGATCAGCGGACCAGAACTGGAAATCCCTGTCATTACTTTGGCGCCAGAGTTGGAACAAATGTTGCATCAGTCTATGCAAGCAACGGGAGGCGACGGTCCTAATATTGAACCCAGCCTTGCAGAGCGTATGCAGAAGTCATTGGTTGATGCCACACAGCGCCAGGAAATGGTCGGTCAACCCGCAATATTATTAACATCTGGCATGCTACGTTCGACGTTATCAAGATTTGTTAAGCATACGATTCCAAACCTGAGGGTGATCTCTTATCAAGAGGTACCTGATGAAAAACAGATACGCATCGTATCCGCTGTTGGGCAGTAGAGGGCGAATAATTGAAGATTAAAAGATTTTTTGCAAAAGATATGCGCTCGGCCCTAGCTCAAGTTAAAGAAACTTTGGGTTCAGACGCTGTGATCATGTCGAATAAGAAAGTGACCGGCGGCATTGAAATTGTCGCGGCGGTAGATTATGACGATCCAAAACCACAGATCCCTGCAGCAGCGCCGTCTCCTGCAGCATTTACCGACCTTAGCGATGAAAAAGTTACCTTAGGTTCGCGGGCGAATATAAAGACGGAAACGCGCATTAAGCCAGCGCTGGCTCCCGATTCACTGCAAGCCCTGCTTGAACGTCAGCAAAGCCGCATGAGCCAGCAAACATCGGCAACGGGCAGCGAAGAGCTCGATATGCCGCAATGGGCTAAGGGATTACAAGCCCAAATTCCGCAAACTAAGCAACCGCTTAAGGCTGAATTTACGCCGAATAGGGCACCAGACAGTTTTAGTCCTCAAAAGCAAAATAACAGTGCAGAAATGGACGTGATGAAAGAGGAGCTCGCGTCAATTCGTAGCTTATTGACTCATCAAGTTAGCGCGTTAATGTCTGAGCAAAAGAAACGTATCGATCCTGTCGGCGCAATGTTAGAAAGCAAATTGCTTGAAGCTGAGTTTTCACCCGCAATCGCCAAAAAATTGTCAAGTTTGAGTGAACATTACAGTCCAGCAGAATTAGTGGCCTCTTTACCGCGCAGTTTAGCGAATTTGCTCGACAACCAAGGCGACGATATTGTACGTCAAGGTGGTGTTGTGGCATTTGTGGGCCCAACTGGGGTGGGTAAAACGACGACAATTGCCAAATTGGCGGCCAGATTTGCCGCGCATCATGGCTCAGATCAAGTCGGACTGATTACCACGGACCATTATCGCATTGGTGCCTTTGAGCAATTGGCAACCTATGGCAAAATAATGGGCTGTCCAGTTAAGCAGGCTCATGATTCTAATGAGTTAGAACAGATTCTGTATCAATTTAGAAATCGTAAGTTGGTTTTGATTGATACCGCAGGCATGGGGCAGCGAGATCTGCGACTCTTCCAGCAACTCGATAATTTAACTGCAAATAGCAGAATACCTATCCGTAGTTATCTGGTAATGTCTGCCACTGGTCAGCGTCGCGTATTAGAAGATGCTGTAAAACAGTTTACCCGTATCCCGCTTTCCGGCGCGGTACTGACGAAGTTAGATGAATCAGTGTCATTAGCGCCAGCGCTAAGTGTATTGATCCAAAGTGGGTTACCTTTGAGTTATGTGACTGATGGACAACGCGTTCCAGAAGATATGCAAGTGGCTGACACATTAGCTTTAGCCAATCGAGCATTAGCGGTGTTAGATAACGAACAATTAGAACCATTACATAATAGTGAACGGTCACAAGAGATGACCCATGCATTCGAGTAAAAACATGACTCCCGATCAAGCAAGCGGTTTACGTATGATGAATCAGCCAAACAATGCAAAAGTAAAAGTTATCGCCGTATCAGGTGGTAAAGGTGGCGTTGGTAAAACCAGCGTGTCAATTAACACGGCTGTCGCGTTAGCAGAAAAGGGCAAACGTGTTGTGGTTTTGGACGCGGATTTGGGTCTAGCGAACGTCGATGTGATGCTAGGTTTGCGCGCAGATAAAAATTTATCTCATGTTTTGTCTGGAGATGCCGAATTAGATGATGTCATCTTAAGAGGACCAAAAGGCATTGGGATCATTCCAGCGACTTCTGGCACTCAATCTATGGTCGAACTGACTCAGGCACAGCATGCGGGTTTAATTCGTGCCTTTAGTGAGATGAAAACCCAGTTTGACATCTTAATTGTGGATACCGCTGCGGGTATTTCCGACATGGTGCTGAGTTTTTCTCGTGCATCACAAGATGTGTTAATTGTGGTGTGTGATGAACCAACGTCGATTACCGATGCCTATGCATTGATTAAAATTTTGAGCCGCGAACACGGTGTGTTCCGTTTCAAAATTGTCGCCAATATGGTGCGGAGTTTGCGAGAAGGGATGGAGCTATTCGCCAAGTTAAGTAAAGTAACAGACAGATTTCTGGATGTTGCCCTTGAGTTGGTCGCGACTGTACCTTTCGATGAGAATTTACGTAAGTCTGTCAGAAAGCAAAAGTTGATTGTGGAGATGTTTCCCAAGTCTCCAGCAGCGATTGCTTATCATGGACTCGCGAATAAAATATTGAGCTGGCCTATACCTTCTCAACCAGGTGGACACCTAGAGTTCTTTGTTGAACGATTGGTGCAACGTCCTGATTATAATGAGGATAAGTCTGGTGAATAAAGCGGCCGCGTATACTCGTTTTGATAATAAGACCTCTATCGTTGAACAGTATGCACCGCTAGTAAAAAGAATTGCCCATCATTTATTGGCGCGCTTACCGGCGTCGGTGCAGTTAGATGATTTACTGCAAGCGGGTATGATGGGGCTGTTAGAGGCTTCATCGAAGTTTGATGGTAGTAAAGGCGCGAAATTTGAAACCTTTGCCGGGATCAGAATTCGTGGCTCTATGTTAGATGAAATAAGACGCGGCGATTGGGTACCTAGATCGGTACATCGTAATCAACGTCGCGTTGCACAAGTGATTGATGAATTAGGCCAAGAGCTTGGGCGTGATGCACGTGATCCCGAAATCGCCGAGCGACTAGAGATGCCGCTCGAAGATTACTACAGAATTTTGAATGATGTGTCTGTGGGTAAAGTGGTCGGGATAGAAGATTTAGGCGTTGCCGTTGATGTGGTTAACCACGACGATAACCAAGATGATGTAGCCTATGAGTCGTTAGCTAAAGTTGAATTTCATTCAGCATTAGTGGCGGGGATAAAGCTATTACCAGAACGAGATGCGCTGGTATTGTCATTGTATTACGATGAAGCATTAAATTTAAAAGAGATTGGGGCCATTCTTGAGGTCAGTGAGTCTAGAGTTAGCCAGATCCATAGTCAGGCGATGCTAAGACTCAAAGGTAAACTCAAGCACTGGACGCAAACATAACAATAAACGAACATAAAAAATAAGCTCCGCGGAGGAAACCTTGAACAAGAATATGAAGATTCTTGTTGTTGATGATTTTTCAACAATGAGACGTATCATCAAGAACTTGTTGCGAGACTTGGGATTTAATAATACCCAAGAAGCAGATGACGGTTCGACAGCCTTACCTATGTTACAGAAGGGTGATTTCGATTTTGTCGTCACCGACTGGAACATGCCTGGAATGCAAGGTATTGACTTATTAAAGGCGATTCGTGCTGATGATAACTTAAAGCACCTTCCAGTACTGATGGTGACAGCGGAAGCTAAACGCGAGCAGATTATTGCAGCCGCGCAAGCTGGGGTAAATGGGTATGTAGTTAAACCCTTTACTGCAGCAACGCTAAAAGAAAAATTAGAGAAGATTTTTGAGCGCTTAGGTTAAGCAAGGATGAGCAATGCAGCAATATACTTCAGGGCTCATTACTCTCGAGCAAGCTGAGAGTCTCGTCGCGTTACTTCGTGATGGCGAGCAAGCACAAGCCGATGAATTGGTGAGAGAAATAGCTTCACCTATTCAAAAAGAACTCTTCGATGAAGTGGGTCGTTTAACGCGCCAACTTCACAGTGCTATCGTAGACTTTCAAGTGGACAACCGCTTGGTAGAGCTAGCGAATACCGAAATTCCAGATGCCAAAGAGCGTTTGACCTATGTCATCGAGATGACAGAGCAAGCGGCTAATAAGACCATGGATGCGGTTGAAGAGTGTTTACCTTTAGCAAATGCATTAAGTGATAATATTCAGGCAGTGAAACCGGCTTGGGACAAACTCATGCGCCGTGAACTGCCATTAAATGAATTTAAAGCTCTGTGCCATGATATTCAACAATTTGTCGATAGAAGTGAATCGGACGCAAGTCGAGTCAGAGAACTGCTTAATCAAATACTACTAGCACAAGACTTCCAAGACCTAACTGGCCAAATGATCCGTCGTGTAATTGAACTCGTCAGAGAAGTGGAAAGTAGCTTGGTTTCTATGTTAACCGTCTTTGGTGAGCAACCTGCGTCAATTGCAGAAAGTACACCCTTGCTCGATGTTGAAGCTGAAGGTCCTATTATGAATGCAGAAAAACGTCAGGATGTTGTGACGGGTCAAGATGAAGTTGACGATCTGCTTTCGAGCTTAGGTTTTTAAAGGAGTCAAAAGAATGTCCTTTGATGTTGATGAAGAGATACTGCAGGACTTTTTGATCGAAGCCGGTGAGATTTTAGAGCTTCTACAAGAACAACTAGTCACGTTAGAAAATAACCCTGACGATACCGATCTGCTCAATGCCATTTTTAGAGGGTTCCACACGGTAAAAGGTGGTGCAGGTTTCCTCAGTTTGACTCCAATGGTAGATGTTTGCCATGAAGCTGAAAATACCTTCGATCTATTGCGTACTGGCAAGCGACAAGTCAGTGCTAATTTAATGGACGTTATTTTACAAGCGGTCGATGCCATCAATACTATGTTTGCTGAAACTCAGGCAGATCAGCCTCAGTCTCCAGCGGATCCGAACTTGTTAGCGCAGCTTAAAACACTCAGTGCAGGGCAATTATTGCCTTCAGAGTTAGCGGATGCTCAAGTGGATCAAACAACTGCTGATGTTGAAGAAGCAACGATTATCGAAACCGTAGTTGCCCCTATTACAGCGGCAGTAGACATTACCAGTGGCGGCAGTATTGACGACATCAACGACGCTGAATTTGAAGCTTTGCTCGATGCTTTGCATGGCAATGGTAATAGCCCTAGCGCGAATACCGCGGCTGATAGCGTTAATGTAGCGAGCGCAAGTACTAGCGACATCACCGACGACGAGTTTGAATCGTTACTTGATGAATTGCATGGCTCGGGTCAGTTTAAAGCCCCCTCAGCGCCAGCCGTTGTAGCAGAACCCGCGCACGTTGTGGATTCTGATGAAATCAGCGACGATGAGTTTGAACGCTTACTTGATGAACTTCATGGTGCTGGCAGTAGTCCAGGAGCGGTGACTGAAGTCACTCAAGCATCACAAGCAAGTTCTGCGCCCGTAGTGCAAGCCATTACCACGTCACAGCAAGCAGCTGTGGTCGCTCCAACACCAAAACCCGCGGTTCAAGCCAAAGCTAAGCCTGCGGCTAATACCCCGCAAGCAGAAACGACGGTACGCGTCGATACTTCAAGACTTGATCAGATAATGAACATGGTCGGTGAGTTAGTACTGGTTCGTAATCGCTTGTTGAGCCTTGGAGTCTCCCGTGATGACGAAGAGATGTCTAAGGCACTGGCAAACCTAGATTTGGTTACCGCTGACTTGCAAGGCGCGGTAATGAAAACGCGTATGCAACCGATTAAGAAAGTCTTTGGCCGTTTTCCACGCGTGGTGAGAGACTTGGCTCGTACCCTCAATAAAGAAATTGACCTTATTATGGTGGGTGAAGATACCGACCTTGATAAAAACTTAGTTGAAGCGTTAGCTGATCCGTTAGTGCATTTGGTCAGAAACTCCGTTGATCATGGTATTGAAATGCCAGATGAACGTGAGGCAAGCGGCAAACCTCGATCAGGCACTATTACGCTCTCTGCTAGCCAAGAAGGCGACCATATCCTACTGAAAATTGAGGATGATGGCGCGGGAATGGATCCGCAAAAGCTTAAAGATATCGCTATTAGCCGCGGTGTGCTTGACGCGGATGCCGCAGCGCGAATGACTGACGAAGAAGCTTATAATCTGATTTTTGCCCCCGGTTTCTCTACTAAAGTAGAAGTCTCGGACATATCCGGTCGTGGCGTTGGCATGGACGTTGTTAAAACCCGTATTACCCAATTGAACGGTACGGTTTACATCGACTCGCTTAAAGGTAAAGGGACACGTTTAGAGATTAAAGTGCCGCTCACCTTGGCGATTATGCCCACGCTTATGGTTGAAGTTGCCGAACAAGTATTTGCATTACCCCTGTCTAGCGTGAGTGAAATATTCCACTTAGATCTCACTAAAACCAATGTAGTTGATGGCCAATTAACGGTTATCGTGCGTAATAAAGCAGTACCGCTGTTTTATTTAGAGCATTGGCTTGCTCACAGTCGCTCAACGTTAGTCCATGGTGACAAACAACATGGACACGTGGTGATAGTGCAGTTGGGAACGATGCAAATAGGGTTTGTAGTTGATGGATTAATAGGACAAGAAGAGGTGGTCATTAAACCACTGGGCACCTTGTTACATGGTACGCCGGGAATGGCGGGGGCAACAATAACCTCCGACGGTGGTATCGCGCTGATTTTGGACGTTCCAGGACTACTAAAGCACTACGCTCGCAATAAAAGCTAGCGTTTCAATAAAGGAATAAGCAGAAAGTCTACTTTCACTTATTCCTTTTTGTATAGTGGCAAAGCAGTAACCCCATGCGTTATAGGAATTTAAATGGGCATTAAAGTACTAGTTGTCGACGATTCGAGTTTTTTTCGACGACGCGTTAGTGAGATAGTCAGTCAAGATCCAGAGCTTGAAGTCGTGGGTACCGCAGTCAATGGCGCAGAAGCCGTTAAACTCGCTGCCGAGCTTAATCCACATGTGATAACAATGGATATTGAGATGCCAGTCATGGATGGGATCACTGCCGTTAAGCAGATTATGGCTAATAGGCCGGTCCCCATTTTGATGTTTTCATCATTAACTCACGACGGCGCTAAAGCGACATTAGATGCACTTGAAGCGGGAGCGCTCGACTTTCTCCCCAAGCGTTTTGAAGACATCGCAACCAATAAAGATGATGCAATTGCATTATTACAGCAGCGGATTAAAACCTTAGGGCGTCGTCGTTTATTCAGACCCGCTGTGAGGCCACAAACTGTTACTACAAGAACACGCACTAGCACGGCGCAACCGCTAGCGCCTATGCGCTCAGGAATTATAGCGAGTGCTTCATCGCCATCACCAGTGGTAGCTGAACGGGCGAGTAGCCGTTCAACGGTCGTTGCGCGTGCCAGTGGCAAGAAATACAAAGCGTTGCTTATCGGCACCTCAACCGGCGGGCCCGTTGCACTTCAAAAAGTGCTAATCCAACTGCCGGCAAACTATCCGTACCCGATCATCCTTATTCAACATATGCCCGCGGCGTTTACACCGACTTTTGCAACCCGCCTCAATAGCCTATGTAAGATCGAGGTCAAAGAGGCTCAAAACGGCGATCAACTGCGTGCGGGTTGTGCCTATTTGGCGCCAGGCGGTATGCAGATGATGCTTGAACGTGGTGGCAGTTTTGGCCGCATTAAAGTGCTGGCTGGTAAGCCTGAAATGAATTACAAGCCCAGCGTTGATATAACCTTCGCCTCAGCATCTAAGGTGTTTGGTGGCGATGTGCTAGCAGTGGTATTAACGGGCATGGGCGCAGATGGGCGAGAAGGGGCACGCATGCTGAAAACGGCAGGTGCCAATATCTGGGCGCAAGATGAAGCAAGTTGTGTGGTTTACGGCATGCCTCAGGCTGTGACGAATAGCGGTATCTCAACAAAGTCCATTAGCATCGACCAAATGGCGGAATCGATACTAAGAGAGACGTTCCATGGCTAGTCAATTGCAGTATTTACGGGGTAAAAAAAGCATCAAAGGCGCAGTTAATACGGTGTCATTGTTGCTGATCTTTTTACTCAGTATCGCTGTATTTACCTTGGGTTCGCTTTATTTGGAGCTCAGATATAAACATCAGTTGCTCGTTGGTGAAGTTACAGAATTAAAAAACAGTCAAATTTTGTTTATGGTGCCAGATGAACAAGCCGAAGTTATGGCTCAATGGATGGCGAATAATCCCGTTTTTGTGCAGTCATATGCTGAGCGAGCCCGCAAGGGAGAGATAACGACCATGCCGCTAGGCGATGGTCGTGCCGAGAGTGTCGCTCGTTTGGAAAGTGTTGCACCAGATAATGGCGCTATCACGATCAACACAGCAACAACACAACTCGGCGCTGTGAATATTGCTAAACAAATAATCCAAGAGGTTACCGCTAATACTATCGATGAACGAGCGAGTGATAGCGACAAGATTGCGACAAATATTACCAAAGACCGAGTCGCTGTTGATATTAAGGGTGAAACCCCGCCGTTAGCGATAATAGATGCCGATAGTAAAGGTGCTGAGGTGATACTTGATGAGCCGCAACTGACTCTTCCTGTAAAAGCGAAGAGGGTAACCATCGCTGAAGATGGGGTGAAACTGATAAGTCTCCCTCATGGTGGGATCAGGATCACAACTCGAGCGCTAGAAGAGTAACAGTCGGTTAAGTGCGAGTTAAAGTACCTCTTAAGGCGATGGCTGACCCATCATAAGGATCATTTTGAAAATTTGGACCATAGCAAACCAGAAAGGCGGCGTTGGTAAAACAACGACTGTTGCTAGTTTAGCTGGCGTATTTACCAAAAGAGGTAAGCGCGTATTGATGGTCGACACCGATCCGCATGCCTCTTTAGGTTACTATTTAGGGATTGATAGTGAGGAGATCCCTTGTTCCTTATACGATCTGTTCTTAGCGAATAAAAGTTTAACCAAACAAAATATTGGCAATTATATTGTGCCTACAAATGTTGCTGGACTCGACTTAATTCCGTCAACGATGGCATTAGCGACCTTAGATAGGAGCTTGGGTCATCAAGAGGGCATGGGGCTGATTTTAACGAAGGCTCTCGCGCTGTTAGACGACCAATATGATGTGGTATTAATCGACTGCCCGCCAGTGTTAGGTGTGTTGATGGTGAATGCTTTAGCGGCCAGTCAGCATATTATCGTGCCAGTGCAAACCGAATATCTAGCGATTAAGGGGCTTGATCGCATGGTTAAAACCATGATCCTTATGGGGCGATCTAAAAAAGTCCAATATAGCTATTCCATCGTGCCAACCATGTTTGATAAACGCACCCGCGCAAGTACCGCAGCGTTGTTGCAATTGAATCAAGATTACCATGACAATCTTTGGGATGATGTTATTCCCGTAGACACTAAATTTAGAGATGCAAGCTTGAGTCATTTACCTGCTTCACATTATGCACCGCGCAGCCGTGGTGTTAAAGCTTACGAGCGATTACTTGATTATTTGCTCGCGAAGGATTTTTCCCATGTCAAAAATGGTTGATGACGCGGTATGTGATTATTTCGCTTTACTGCTTAATGATGCTCCAACGGTTGATGACGCAGCTACAGACACCAGCAGTGTAGACAGTTCCCATTTGCGCGCTGAGCCAAGTCGGCTACGACAAAATGACACTGCGGCGCAGAGTAAAGAGTTTGCTCCTGTAGAGGTTGAAGCACGTATCAATCAGCAAGCGCTAGCTCAGTTATTAGCACCAGTGTCGGCATTAGAACTCAAGATAGAGCCAAAACCTGAATTTGAACCAAAGCTTGAACTTAGTCATCAAGATGCAAACGTTAATTCAGCTCAAGCAACAATACTTCAGCCGCAAAAGCCTGCGTTACCAGAACAAACAGCCCTCAACCCATTAGCAGAAAGCATTGATCTCAAAAAAGTTAAGCATGCTGCAGCGCCGTCAGTGGCGGCCAGTATCACTACAGACTTGATTGAGCAATTAGATGATGAGTTCCAGGTGCTATTTTTTAAAGTTGCCGGGCTGACATTAGCGGTACCGTTAGTGAGTTTAGGCGGGATAGTCAATATTGAACGTATTAATCATTTAATGGGCCGACCTCATTGGTATTTAGGCGTACAGCTACATCGGGAAGCACAACTTAATATAGTGGATACCTGTGCTTGGGTGATGCCTGAAAAGTATGATCAAACATTAGCGCAAAATGTTGCCTATAAATACATCGTGGTACTGCAAGACAGCAACTGGGGCTTAACGTGTGAATCACTGGTCAATACCGTGAAAATTCATAAGTCTCAAGTTAATTGGCGCAGCCAAGCAGGGAAAAGACCTTGGCTTGCGGGCGTGGTTAAAGAGCAAATGTGTGGCATTTTAAATGTAGAAGCTTTGGTTGCGATGCTAGATTCAGGTCTCGGTAGCCAAGGCTAGTTTGAAGATAAATAGCGTAGGCTGGCATTATTTTAAAATGCCAGTTTAGAAATACGACCAAAGGCCGATAAAAGGGTTAGGTCGGTAATATTTCGATATTAAATTGATTGGTTTGAAGTGCATAGAAAGATATGCTTATTCTGAAATTTAAATAGATAGTCATAGTGCTATTGATTGAGGCGATTATGAAAAGTTCAAATAGTGCAGCTGTAGCAGGCAGTAATGACGATGCAGTATTACAATGGGTGACTTTTAAGTTAGATAACGAAACTTATGGCATCAATGTAATGCAGGTACAAGAAGTGCTGCGTTATACCGACATAGCTCCCGTTCCAGGTGCACCGCTCTATGTCCTCGGGATCATTAATCTACGTGGTAATGTAGTGACGGTTATCGATACGCGTTCACGTTTTGGTCTCGCCTCGGCAGACGTTAATGATGCTACTCGTATTGTGATTATCGAAGCTGAAAAGCAAGTTATTGGCATTTTGGTCGATAGCGTTGCAGAAGTTGTTTATCTTCGCCGTTCAGAGATTGATAATGCACCGAATGTGGGTACTGAAGAGAGTACTAAGTTTATCCAAGGCGTGAGCAATCGTGAGAACGAGCTATTAATCTTAGTTGATTTAGATAAGCTACTGTCAGATGAAGAGTGGATGGAATTGACAGAGATTTAATGAAGTAAAAGCCGGTTCGAGCAGAGACTTTAAAGCCAGTTTAAAGCCGGATAGTGCTGAGATGGTTCGAGCTGAGACTTGAAAGCCGGTAAAGAGCCGAATAAAAGCCGGTTTAGAGACGGTTCGAGCTGAGACTTGAAAGCCGGTAAAGAGCCGAATAAAAGCCGATAGTGCTGAGACGATGATCGGTTAAGAGCCGGTTAAGAGCCGGTTAAGAGCCGGTTTAAAGACGGTTCGGGCTGAGACGGTATAAGCTGAGACGGAAAAGCTGGTACAAACTAAGACGATGAAGTAGAGATGGAAGAAGTTTGCTGGAGCTTAGCTGTATTTTGTTTTAAGCTTTTCTGCTTTTTCCGTAAGCGAAGCGTTCCGTAGTGACGCAGTCGCGTTCCGTTATACGTAAGCGAAGCGTTCGTCTTAGATTTTAATCCCTTTTAATAAAAGAGCCATTAATGATCACAACTGAACTGCTTATTGCTGCTGCGATATTATTTGTCGTTACCTGTATCTTGCTCGGCCTGTTTTTACAAAAACAGGCGGAAAAGCTGCGCACAAAAGTCGAGGCGTTAACCTTATTGGTTAAAGATGGCGATAAGCAAAGAGAAGCGGTTAAGCGAGAACTTCAAGAGCTCAGAAGTGGCACTATTGGCGTGGGTCGCAGAGTGCTAGAGCTGGAAAAGAAGCTGCAACAGCAAGATGTCAAACTTGACGAAGCCAATCAACAAGATCCACAAACCCGATTGTATTCCCGGGCGATGAAAATGGTCAGTCTTGGCGCTGGAATTGACGAGCTGATCCAAGAGTGTGAGCTACCGAAAGCGGAAGCCGAATTGCTGATCCATTTGCATGGAAAGAACAGTAAGAGTCGGTAAAAGCTGATTAAAAGCCGGGTTAGAGCTGATTAAAGGCCGGTAGAGCTAAGACGGTGAGAATCGGTTAAAAGCCGGGTTAGAGCCGAATAAACTGAGAAGGTCGGCATTTATACCGTCGCTTTGCTCTTTTCTAGTTTTTACCGTAAGCGAAGCGTTCCGTAGTGACGGAGTCGCGTGCCGTGAGGCCATAGGCCGTTCATCTAAGACTTTACCGTAAGCGAAGCGTTCCGTAGTGACGAAGTCGCGTGCCGTAAGGCCATCGGCCGTTCGTCTAAGACTTTACCGTCTTTGCTAGTTTTTACCGTAAGCGAAGCGTTCCGTAGTGACGAAGTCGCGTGCCGTAAGGCCATCGGCCGTTCGTCTAAGACTTTACCGTCTTTGCTAGTTTTTACCGTAAGCGAAGCGTTCCGTAGTGATGAAGTCGCGTGCCGTAAGGCCGTCGGCCGTTCATCTAAGACTTTACCATTTTTCTCGTTTTTACCGTAAGCGAAGCGTTCCGTAGTGACGAAGTCGCGTGCCGTAAGGCCATCGGCCGTTCGTCTAAGACTTTACCGTCTTTGCTAGTTTTTACCGTAAGCGAAGCGTTCCGTAGTGACGAAGTCGCGTGCCGTAAGGCCATCGGCCGTTCATCTAAGACTTTACCGTCTTAGCTAGTTTTTACCGTAAGCGAAGCGTTCCGTAGTGACGGAGTCGCGTGCCGTGAGGCCATAGGCCGTTCATTTAAGACTTTACCGTAAGCGAAGCGTTCCGTAGTGATGAAGTCGCGTGCCGTGAGGCCATAGGCCGTTCGTCTAAGACTTTACCGTCTTTGCTAGTTTTTACCGTAAGCGAAGCGTTCCGTAGTGACGAAGTCGCGTGCCGTGAGGCCATCGGCCGTTCGTCTAAGACTTTACCGTCTTTGCTAGTTTTTACCGTAAGCGAAGCGTTCCGTAGTGACGAAGTCGCGTGCCGTAAGGCCATCGGCCGTTCGTCTAAGACTTTGCCGTCTTAGCTTTAAACCTCTTCCATTATTTTCTGATGCATGTTGTTCCATTTCTCTGGAAACTTGCCATCAAGCACATAAGCAAACGCGATCAGCTCTGCGATAAGCAAGTAGAGCTCTTTAGGGATCGCGTCACCCACTTCCAGCTTGTGTAAAAAATCACATAAGTGTTCATCTTGATGAATATAAACGCCAGCTTCTTCGGCCAAAGCAATCATCTCTTGCGCTAATGCATCTTCAGCTATAGCGGATACCGTCGGAGCTGAGCCTTTATCGTATTTTAATGCAACGGCTTTGGTTGGCTGTTCATGGTTACTCATCTAACACCTTTTTAGTTTTCTATTGGCATAATTACACTTTCACTTTAACGAGGTAGTGCTCACCTGGAAGTAAAGTGGCAGGTACCGATTGCTTGTGAGTGTTTACGCTGCTAATTGATATTCCTAACTGCTCGACTTTACTGCTAAGACTCGGGCTGAGTAATTTAACTTTGTTTAACAGTGTTTCACTATCACTGGCAAAATCGACCGATAAGCGTAACTGATGGTCTGTTGTTTCAGCAGCATGCGCAGTTGCTGTGATCAATAAGGGACCGCCAGACAAGTTAAATTTGAGTCTGAGTGTCCATTTATCACTGCGTTTAGATTGATCTTCTACCTGCTCAAAATGGCCTTCAAACTGCTCTTGATAATGATTGATGGAGTAGGGCAAGGCAAAGTACCAATGGTTAACACCGTCGAGTGTGCCTGATTGCTGCTGATATAGATTTAGGTTGTTGAGTAAACTTGCCAAAGAGGTATGGGTGCTCGTTGCTTCAAGTAATGACAATAGCTGCGGTGAAAGTCCAAGTTGGGCTTGTAACAACGCCAGCCTGTCTTGCAATGCGGGGCTTAACCCTTGGTTTATGGCTGCATGGCCGAGCATAAGCTGGCACAGTAAACTTAAGCTGCTGATATGGGTGGTAGGTGCCGTATTCCATGTGGCAGGGTCAACGTTGAGTTTAGTGAGGCTCAACAGTGCTTGTTGTAGCCTTTTGGGCTCACTTAACAACGGTATTGATTCAGGGGTCAGTTTTGGTATTAATTTAAACAGTGAACTTGCCAAGCTTGTTAGCGGCGAACAGTGCTTAACGGATGCTCTTGGCAATCCGCCCGCTTTTGCTAATGCTGATGCCAAATAAAGGTTGTGGTTTTGATTGGTGGACTGACTCTGGATATTGGGCTGGTTTTTGCTATGACTCACAGCCAATGAGCTTGCTGAGCTTTTTGACTCTAATGGTGATGAGGCAAGTGATCTGGGTAATGGGGTATTTTCAAGTTGTTTGAATAGCTGTTGATATTCATAGTTAACATTGGTTTTAGCTTTACCTGTTTGCACTGTGGATTGAGCCAAGTCGTGTGCATTTTGCTGCAGGTTATTATGCTTAAGTTGACCGTCAAAACTGATGGGGAGCTTAGCTTGAATAGGCGACAGTTTGAGTAACAGTTGCTGCTCTTTCGTTTTGATGGCGACGGAGTACTCACCATCGGGTAGCGAGGCTAGCATCAGCAGCGTTAGATTGGGTCCATTATTAAACTGCAGTTCAGTCCCTTGGTTTTTGGCATTCGGTAACAAGTACCCCTCAGCTTTTCTGCCAAGATTGAGTAGCTTTCGTTCAGAAATATTATTTCGGTTTGCGAGTGCTAACATCGCCTTAGGCATAGGAAAATAGAGAGATTGACCTATGGTAAGCAACTGCATCTGGGTCGCATTAGTGGCAAGCGTATTTTGCTGCACTATATTAAGTAGGAAAGAATGTGCTTTAGTCAGCAGTTGTGCAGCATGCGGCGTTTCCAGTATGACGGTATGTGTTTGTCCTGAAAATTGCAGCAGCGTACCATTTTTGCTCATTGTCGCTGTGACAGGAATAAGCGAAGTTGAACTGGCTGATAACGGCACATTTATGGACGCCTTATCCACTTTTACAGCAGCTGAAACTGAGTTAACAACGTTATCCAAAAGTCGGTCCTGTTTTACCCAATAAATCGATATGTATTATCACAATATTATGTTTGACCTAGCGGCTGTACTGAGTATCCTATGCCGTCTTACTCGGGCAATCATAATATTTATCGTTTATAACGTTAGATATAGCTTAATGATGCGGTCTTATCACTGTATCGGCAGCAAACTGAAAAGACTTTAGTCGAACAGTCGCAGTAAGAAATTTAGCCCCTTTTTCAAAGAGACAATTATGAAGTGTAAATGGATTGTGCTTTCTCTGGCGATAGTTGGATTTTCTACCATAGCTGCAGAAGATAACACCACGGAAGGTAATGAAGTAACAGTCACCTACAATGACCCGCGAGACCCTATTGAGGGGTTTAACCGAGCCATGTGGGATCTCAACTATTTGTACCTAGATCGATATTTTTATCGGCCAGTCGCGCATGGTTATAACGACTATGTGCCGCGCCCGGTTAAAAGTGGCATTAATAATTTTGTGCTTAACCTCGAGGAGCCAAGCAGTATTGTCAATAATACGTTGCAAGGCAAGTGGGGCTGGGCCGCAAATGCAGGTGGTCGTTTTACCGTCAACACCACTTTAGGCTTATTAGGCGTGGTAGATGTTGCTGAAATGATGGGCATGACACGTAAGCAAGATAACTTCAACGAAGTGCTAGGTTATTACGGCGTTCCTAACGGTCCCTATTTCATGGCGCCTTTTATAGGTCCCTATGTTACAAGAGAACTCGCATCTGATTGGGTTGATGATCTATACTTTCCTTTATCAGAGCTAACATTTTGGCAGACAGTGCTAAAGTGGGGTCTTAAAAGCCTGCACCAAAGGGCATCTGCAATCGATCAGGAGAGATTGGTTGATAATGCGCTCGATCCATATATTTTTGTCAAGGATGCATATTTTCAGCATATGGATTACAAAGTATATGATGGCGATATTCCTCAAAATGAAGATGACGACGATCTACTTGATGAATACATGCAGGAACTTGAGTAAATAATTATATTGTCGGTCATGAATAGAAAAGTGAGCCGACATAAAGCGGAAACATACAAACAAGGATGTGAGTTTACGCTGTTGTGAGTTAAGGGCCGGTTTCTTATACACATCTTACGCTGCCGAGGAAGAGGATATTGTAGTTCTGGTGGTCC
>NZ_PJBM01000049.1:0-2840 GCF_002836075.1 Shewanella sp. GutDb-MelDb
GTAATGTATTTAAACGTTAATTAAGGCGAGCAAATGGGCTTTCTCGGCTAAAACACTAAGCATCGTTGGCAGAAAGCTCTGTTCCATATTGAACAATATCATTTGCCGATCTTTTTATTAAAATATGTATCAACAACTTTATGGTACAACCTAAAGGTTCACCAGTAGTGTAATTAAGCATAGAAATCTGAACATCCCTAGCAAAACGGTCTCCGACCTATAAATCACTTTGATTAGTGCACATTTGAAGCCAAAATTTAAATCCACTTGAGCCATATCATCCAAAATGCTACTGTCAAAGTATGAATTCAATAAACCTGTTCCAACTAACCTCAGTTTTTTGGTGGCGCTCTTTCACATAGAGCGGCACTGAATCCTGTTTGTTCAATAGCCGTCGGATGACAGCTATTGACCCACTATAAATAAGTCTATAAATGTCTCCGATGGAAAATTTTGGAGATATTAAAATGCAAAATAATAACTTAAACTTAAATCAATCCCCCCGTAAATCAGAGAAAATCTTAACTGGAGACAGAGCAACTGGCCCACTACATTTAGGGCACTATGTTGGTTCACTCCAGCAGAGAGTGATGCTACAACATCTGCATGAGCAAACTATTTTAGTGGCCGATCTGCAGGGGCTTACTGATAACGGTCATAATCCACGTAAAGTCTCGAACAATATTCTAAATGTTGTGGCTGATTATCTAGCCGTGGGCATTGATCCCAGCAAAACGACCATTTGTCTGCAGTCAGCAATCCCGGCTCTGTCTGAGCTCACCATGTACTATTCAAATTTAGTTTCCGTATCGCGATTACAAAGAAACCCTACGGTAAAATCTGAGATATCTAATAAACAATTTGGCAGCTCCATTCCGGCAGGTTTTTTGACTTACCCGATTAGCCAAGCAGCCGACATCACTGCATTTAACGCGACACTTATCCCTGTTGGTGATGATCAGCTTCCCATGATTGAGCAGACAAATGAGATCGTTCGACGGCTAAATCATTTTGCCGACGAGCAAATACTCGTTGAGTGTAAACCGTTATTGAGCAAATCTTCACGGCTACCGAGTCCGGATGGAAAGAGCAAAATGTCAAAATCTCTCAACAACTGCATTCTATTGGGTTCGAATGAGCAGGAAATATCGCAGGCAGTGCAATCCATGTACACAGATCCGAATCACATTCGAGTTTCAGACCCAGGTCAGATCGAAGGGAATATCGTGTTCACATATCTGGATGCGTTTCATCCTGATGCAGCCTATATCGATAAGTTAAAAGCTCATTATCAGACGGGAGGCTTAGGTGATGGAACGACCAAAAAGATCTTAAATCAGGTATTACAAGAGCTTTTACAACCAATACGTGAACGCAGAGAGATTTTTCTATCAGATAAATCGCAACTCGTAGAAATCTTAAAACGAGGGAGTGAACGCTCGCAGGATGAAGCCAGTCTTGTGCTCGCAAGGATAAAAAGAGCCTTTGGGTTGAATTTATTTTAGTGCTGCGATAACTTTTATAATCATATCTTCGGTACGTCGCATTGATAGAGTCCGGGTGGACGAACATCTGATCTCAGAATAGCCACAATGCAATCTACGAGGTTACTTAGCACTGGGTTTTCATCGTTATGAGTAATACTTTACTCATAACTAAACTTCCCCTGATGATGATAGCTGAAAAACATTTCAGATCAGACAAGGCCACATCAAACCTACTCTAATGAATGTAAAATAAAAGTTCATATTAATTCATATTTAGCCTATGAACTATTGAAGAACAAATACATCTTGAACATTAATCTTTAGCGGCTTCGTTCAACTCACTTATGTGACACAAAAGAGTTAGTGCCTAGACTCCAGCCCATACAGCTTCGATTAGGCAAATTATGGCAATCATATGCCCGATAACACTGTAATAAAACGTTTAAAGCTGCAGCACTAACTGTAACAAGAAGCACTAGAAAATGGGCAATAGACAATGCGAAATATAATACTGACTTAATTTATTAATAGCAGTAAAATCAGATACTAATGCTGCGACCTGCTGGGAAATATTCTAAGCGGTCACCAAGTACACCTTTCAAAATATTATAGGCTTTCATTCCTGTGCAGTGTCCTGTATACAGCTTATCTATTGGGTAATTTAATATTAATTCACCAATCTCTTCAATCTTCTCTCTAGTTCCACCAATACTGTTGAATAATGGTAATCCAACTAAGTGAAAACCACCAACGACAGCTTTTATTTTAGTGCTAGGAAAATGATTAAGCGCTGTATCGATCATATTGAGAACGCCACTATGAGCGCAACCAGTAAATACTATAAGCCCATCATTTTCCTTTATGACCAACAACAATTCGTGATCAAATATATCAGGTTTGCAACTATCACCTGAGCCAGTAAAAAGGTATTTATTACCTTCTGGCTTTGCATATTTATTACTTAAATCAGTGATTATAAAGATATTAGGCAATATTTCAGTCATTTGATTAACAAAGGTCAAGCGACTAGCACCTTTGGTAAGCAACTGTTTATTTACACCCACATCAATTTTAAAACCCAAAGTTTTAAAAGTATAATTGGTGTCTTCGCATTCACGTAAATACACTTGGGCCTTAGAGTTGTAGTCTAGAAAGTGCGTAACTCCATTACAGTGATCATGATGACGATGTGAAATAACAGCGGCATCTACATTTTTAATATCCACACCTAACAAACCTGCATTATCACAAAAAGCTCTACTGTTTCCCGCATCAAATAATACACTCTTTCCCATAGTGCTGGCGTGAATAGACAGCCCTCTTTCAATTTTTAGATCTGTTCGATTATTCAAT
>NZ_PJBM01000050.1:0-2770 GCF_002836075.1 Shewanella sp. GutDb-MelDb
TTTTGCTGTGAAAGGATTTAATAATTAACATATTCAACGAGGTATAAATGGTCTCAGACTATCAACGCCCTTCATTGCGGGATGATCCACGCGTTAATAAGGCATTACTGAATATGCCTAGCAGATATGCTAATAGTTATACTGAGGCACAGCTTGTCTATTTCAGGTTCGCGCTTGTCGATAATCAGTGGCAAAAGCATTTTATTGATCATCGAGGCACTTTTTATTTTCCCTTTATTGGTTGGCGTTTTTTCTACGTATTCCTGCTAGGCAGGAACAAGCGAGCGTTAAACAGAAAAGAGAAACAACTATCCGTGCTGATTTTTGCCCTTTCAGTGGTGTCATTTATTGTTATCTCAATGGTCTTTGGACTGCTGTTACTTTACTTACTCAAGTCTGCTTTGGGGATCGACCTGTTCGAAAACAGCTCTTTAGGCATTTGGGATTGGTTTAAGAGTTAATACGATTCGTTAAATAATAAAGTACCTACTCGATAAGCAGGCACTTTATTTTGGGTGTATTTGTTATTTCTGCTGTAGCTTGAGCAGTGTCTCTAATTCATTGAAGCGTTGATTTAACGGAGCATTAACCAACAACGTCGCCGCATAGTCACTCTTTATCTGCTGTAAATCACGCTCTGCCTGAACATAGTCTTTTTGACTCATTAACTCAGATACCTTATTAAGGCTAGCAAGCAGTTGTTGATCTACCGCCTCCACCCTTACAGCATCTTGATTATCATCAAGGCCATTTGATTGCTGCATTAACGGAGTTTTCACCGCCTTTTTAACGTTATCTTCAGGCGATATATCAACCTCTAACGCTTGATTTGGAGACGCCATTCTCATCAACGCAGGAGCTGGACTGTCTTGCGGAGTCATCATTAATGAGGGTATCGCCTCATCACTGATATCACCCGTCGGTATGGGTGGATTAATCACAAATAGAGTGACGACCATAAGCACTGAAGCTGCAGATGATAGAGACCAGCGATGCTGACGCCAAAACGATTGGCTGTTTAACTTAGGTTTTACATTGGTAACAGACAAATTTAAAATAGCTTGATCAAGTTCTTTCGGCGGCTGTTCTTGCGCTATCTTTTGATAAAGCGCATGCACCTCTTTGCGAATGTTGTCATCATTATCGTTAATCATATTCCACCTCTTGCCACTTTAAGTCGACACAGGCCTTAAGCCCTTTTTGGGCATAGCGGAGACGACTCTTAGTTGCTTCAAGTGTCGCGCCGGCAATATCGGCAATCGTGGCTGCGGTAAAGCCCATTTCAATATTGAGTAGAAACGCTTCTTTTTGAACATGGGGAAGATCTTTAACACAATTTTTGAGCAGCTGAGCCTTCTTCTGCTGCTGTAATTGTTGCTCTGGCGTGTCAATGGCACTGGCTAGCATTGCATCAGGATCTTGTTCAGTATCATAAACATCACTGAAACTACTCTCAGGCTTTTTAGCTCTGACATGATCAATAATTAGGTTATGGGCAATACGGTATAACCAGGTCGTAAACTTTGCTTTAGCCTCATAGGCAGAGGCGGCTTTAATTACCCGACTCCACGTTTCTTGGTACAGGTCTTCCGCAAGTTGGTTGTCGTAAATCTGTCGTACAAAATAGCGATATAACGGCGCTTTATGTTTGTTATATAACAATTCGAAAGCGCGAGTATTACCGTCTGCATATTGCAACATTAACGCTTGATCAGGATCAGCATCTAAAGGTTGTTCTACTGTGTGAGTGGGCTTTAACACACCAAGGTCCTTACCAAATATCTTATACAGTAAGTCTGCATCGGCGCAGGTTATTTGTCTATAGCACGCATACGGAAATATATTGCCCAAGCAAGGTCAGTGTTGCTCTCTGACAAATGACGGGACAATACTGCCAATGCAATAAATGATAAACGCGCATAAAAGATAGAGTGAGATTAATTGAGGAGGTTTACAGCGGGTGTTACATACATAAAAAAACCGCAGTAACATGACTGCGGTTTGATGTGATTAGCGTGGTTTAAGCAAGCTTTGCTTGTAGCGCTGCATCTTTAGCTTGAACCGCTTCAGCTGACTTAGCACGCTCTTCTTTCACTGCGACAGCAAGTGCATCATCGGCGACGGCTAACATTTGCGCTGCAAGATAACCCGCATTTTTAGCGCCAGCGCTACCAATAGCAACTGTTGCCACTGGCACGCCACCAGGCATCATCACTGTTGATAAAAGTGCATCATGGCCTTGTAGTGGACCACAATCAATTGGAACACCAATCACAGGGCGAGTAGTGATACCAGCAACGGCACCCGCTAGATGTGCTGCAAGGCCTGCTGCACAAATAAATACTTTACATCCACGCGCTTCAGCGTCAGTCACGTAAGCATGAGTCGCCGCAGGTGTACGATGCGCCGAGGTCACTTTAGCTTCAAACGTAATGTTAAAAGTCTTTAGTACATCTAAAGTCGATTGCATTGTAGGCAGGTCAGAATCAGACCCCATTAATACTGCAACAAATGGTTTGCTCATTTTTAATCCTTCCGTAGGGCGGTACATTATTATATTTGCGCGCATTATAATGATAATAAGTGCAAAGAGTAAACAGGCTTCCCCCAAAGCCAATGCCGTAATTATCCCTAAGCTTTGAATGGACTGCAAATAACTTATTAGTACATATGTATAACAAATTATTACGATAGCGACAGAGCCGTTAATTTTACGCTGCTAATGCGCTTACAACGAGCTATACAATTAGGTTTATTCATCTCAAGCTCA
>NZ_PJBM01000051.1:0-2703 GCF_002836075.1 Shewanella sp. GutDb-MelDb
ATTCAAACCATTCAAACCATTCAAAAACAATATTCATAAAAAATAATTATTAAATCAATAATTTTTGATAATTTTATGTTTACATTAATTCGCTATAAACTCTGTACATCGAAAATAAATCATCAAACCGCGCAACTCATACTGTTCACGTTCAAGTTCGTGAGGCGTTTCAAAAGGCAATATATGAAGTTTTTACACACCATGTTAAGAGTCACAGACCTTGAGACATCCATCGAGTTTTATACCAAGGTATTGGGTATGAAAGTACTAGAAAGAACAGACAACAGTGAGTACCGCTACACCTTGGTCTTTGTCGGGTACGAGGCTCAAGCCGATAGCACCACGATTGAGCTGACCTTTAACTGGGACACTAATGAGTACGAGATGGGCAACGCATTTGGTCATATTGCACTTGGTGTTGAAGACATTTATGCCGCGTGTAACAAGATTAAAGCACTTGGTGGCAATGTCACTCGTGAAGCCGGTCCCGTAAAAGGCGGCAATACTCATATCGCCTTCATAACCGATCCAGACGGTTACCAAATTGAACTCATTCAAGTTTCAGGAGAATAACTCTATGACTAATGCACTATTTCAACCAATCCAACTGGGTAAACTTGCGCTAAAAAACCGTATTGTTATGCCGCCGATGACTCGCTCTCGCGCTAGCCAACCTGGTAATGTCGCCAACCAAATGATGGCTGAGTATTATGCACAAAGAGCATCTGCCGGACTTATCGTTGCCGAAGGCACGCAAATTTCTGCAAATGGTCAAGGTTATGCATGGACACCTGGTATTTACAGCCCTGAGCAAATTACCGGCTGGAAGCTAGTGACTGATGCAGTGCACGCTAAAGAGGGCAAGATTTTTGCGCAGTTATGGCATGTTGGCCGAGTTACTCACCCTGACAACATTGGCGGTGAGCAACCTATTTCATCTTCAGCACATGCAGCTAAAAACGTAAAAGTATTTATCGATAATGGCACTGACGCACCAGGCTTTGTTGATATTGTTGAGCCACGCGCCATGACTAAAGCCGATATTGAACAGGTCGTTGGTCAATATCGTCAAGCGGCACTCAATGCTATTGAAGCAGGTTTTGATGGCATTGAACTGCACGCTGCAAATGGTTACTTGATCAACCAGTTTATTGATTCTGAAGCTAATCTTCGCACCGACGAGTACGGTGGTTCAATTGAAAACAGATTACGCTTTATGGCCGAAGTTGTTGCAGCGATGACTGATGCTATTGGCGCCGATCGCGTCGGTGTCCGTCTTGCTCCATTCACCTCACTCAACGGCACTGTTGATGCGACACCGGTTGAAACTTATACTGCTGCTGCTGCACTGCTCAATACACTCAACGTGGTTTACATCCACATTGCAGAAGTTGACTGGGACGATGCACCTGAAACTCCAAAAGAGTTTAAACCTGCAGTGCGCGCTGTATACCAAGGTGTGCTCATTTATGCGGGTCGTTACAACAGTGATAAAGGGGCAAAAGCGATTGAAGATGGCGTGACCGATATGGTTGGCTTTGGCCGTCCATTTGTGGCAAATCCGGATCTGCCAAATCGTATTAAAAATGGCTACCCATTAGCGCCTCACGATCCAAATACCCTGTTTGGTGGCACAGAGCAAGGATTAACGGACTATATAGAGTACAATCCGAGCTAAACCGCTTGTAGATTATTGGCCAGAGAGTATCTCCCGAAGCCATAATCTATCACAAGGTCTGCAAACGATACCCTACGGTTATGCACTGTGATGAATAGCGCTCGTAGGGTTAATACGTTACCTCCCAACATATTGTTCAAGAAGCAGAAACTGAAAGAATAACAATGAGAATACCAGCGCTGCGTGGAGAGATATTATTGTTGCTTGCGACCTTGCTTGCAGCTGTGGGTTGGATAGCCTCAAAACGTATCATTTTAGAAGTGCCTGGTGAGACGTTCATCACCGCACGTTTTCTACTTGCCAGTCTCATTTTACTGCCATTCTGTTACCAACGCATTCTCACTCTTACCCTTAAACAAGTTGCCTCAGTTTGTGCTGTAGGGCTTATTTTAGCGGCCTCTGTTCAAGTGTGGGTACACGCAGTATTTATCTCCAATACGCTAGCGGAAGGGGCTTTCATTATGAGTTTGGCGATGATTATTGCGCCAATCACCTCATGGTTACTGTTCCAAATAAGACCGAACCGTGCTTTTTGGATAGCCTTACCGATTGCCATCAGCGGCATGACATTGTTAACACTAGCCAATGGTTGGCAGGTAGAGCCTAGCCAATGGTATTTCCTGCTAGCATCGGCGTTACTGTCACTGCATTTTGTATTTAATAAAAAAATCCTAACCAGCATCAATCCACTGACCTCTATCTGCTTACAGTTGTTTATGGTCGGCATTAGCGGTGCATTTTCGGTCTTATTAACCTCCCCTGAAGCATTTGAGATCAACCGCGATATTATATTCTGGTTTGCTATTTCAACAGTGATCGCGACTGTCCTGCGTTATCTCATGCAAACCATCGGACAGTTTTCAGTGAAAATTGAAACGGCGTCGTTGATTATGATCTTGGAGCCTATCTGGACACTGATATTAAGTATGAGTGTGCTTGGGGAGGTTATAGAGACACAAAAGCTCATCGGCGGTGGCATTATTTTTTTATCATTGTTTGTCTACATCAAGTTGTCAAAAAGATAA
>NZ_PJBM01000052.1:0-2594 GCF_002836075.1 Shewanella sp. GutDb-MelDb
AGTACAAAATAGCTGCGGTTCTTTACGCCCTAAGTAAGATCCCATCGTCTACAGGTTGCTTAGAGATCCAACACTTACACCGCTAGCGCAAAGTTTAGCTTCTCCTTACTTTTATGAAGGTGTAGATTGTTTGCTAGAACAAAGTAGCGATAACTATAAAAAAAATAGAAGAAATACAAGGATCTTAATAAATGAAACGCTCATTAATCACTTTAGCACTCGCCGTTGCCATTACGGGTTGTTCCCAACCAGAGCAAACTCAAGCCGCTGATGACACGCTAGCGTCCAAAGTTACCACAGAAAATAACGTTAATAAAAATCTAATAAAAACAAAGCAATCTGTTACTTACCAAGCAATGCTTGACCGTTTTGTAGATGTGAAAATGGAAGCAGATCTATCCAGTTTGACCGTGACTGACACGCTTGTGCTGCGTAAGATAATCGAAGTTGCAGATATATTAGACGGGATTTACTTTAAGCAGACATTTGAAAATAATGCCCAAGTTAGGCAACAGATATTGGCATCAGATGATGCAAATAAGTCAGCAATATTATCCTTGTTTGATCTGCATTATGGCGCTTGGGACACCTTAGATGGCGATAAAGCATTTTTTGGCAACCTAGCTCGCCCAGATGGTGCAGGTGTCTATCCAGTTGATTTAACTAAGAATGAGTTTAATCAATGGATTGCTGCACATCCAGAAGATGAAAAAAGTTTTAAAAGTGGCTATACCGTTATTGTTAGAGATAAAGCACAATTAAAGGCTATACCATATAGTATCTACTACAAAAAAGAGCTGACCGAAGCGGCAAAGATTATGCGCGAAGCAGCCGAGTTAACCGAAGACCAGTCATTAAAAACTTTTTTGTCTAAACGCGCCGATGCTTTTCTTAATGATGAATACCGTGACTCAGAAATGGCTTGGATGGATCTCAATGGTTCTTTAGAAATTGCGATTGGACCTTACGAAACCTATACCGATAAACTCTTTGGTTATAAAACATTTTTTGAAGCGTTTATCACCGTCAGAAATCCAGAAGATAGCGCTAAGTTAGATATCTATAAAAAGTATCTAACCGCAATGGAATCCAACTTACCGATCCCAGATGAACATAAAAATGTTAATCGAGGCTCTGAATCCCCTATCTCTGTCGTAGAACAGGTTGCTGGTGGTGGTGATAATAAACCTGGAGTACAGACAACTGCATTTAACCTGCCTAATGATGAATATGTTAGAGAAGTTAAAGGCAGCAAAAAAGTGATGCTCAAAAACGTGCTTAATGCCAAATATCAAGCCGTTATGAAACCGATTTCCGATCTAATCATTGCCGAATCGCAACAGTCACTGTTGATGGAAAAATATTTTTTCAATGAAACTCTTTTCCACGAACTATCACATGGTCTAGGTCCCGGTACGATTATCGTTGACGGCAAAACAACGACTGTCTCAGCCCAGCTTGAAGAAACCTATTCAAAAATTGAGGAAGGAAAAGCAGATGTAATGGGGGCTTATAACATGTTGTTCTTAATGGATAAAGGTGAGCTTCCCATTGCAGAAAGAGACAACATGCTAGTGACTTATTTTGCGGGTCTATTTCGCTCAATGCGTTTTGGAGTGCATGAAGCTCATGGTGCTGGAGCCGCATATCAGTATAATTACTTCAAGCAAAAACAAGCATTTACCTTTGATGTAACCACACAAACGTACAGTGTTAACTTTGACAAAATGGTCTTAGCCATTACAGAGTTAGTACATGATGTCTGTATGATCCAAGCGTTAGGTGATTATCAGCAGTCAAAGGTATTCCTAGATACTTACGCAATACTCGCACCAGAAGTTGCGCAGTTAAACAGTAAGATGGAAACTATACCAACTGATATCCGTCCAAATTACCCTAAGATCTAATCTCGTTAGATACTGAGATCGTAATGACAAAGAGCGCATGTTTCATGCGCTTTTTTATATAAACTCGCTTGTGAATGAACCTCCTGCCTACTTCCTCTTGAACTGATGTACTCATATGCATTATCGTAATAAACTGAATATTTCCTAAAATTAATTCTACATTAGCGATCATAAGGATACTGTCTTAGTGACCATAAAGAAGATTCTGCCACCGGCTTTCAATTTAGCAAAAAAACTAATGGCAATAAACAATAGTGTTTATGACGCTACTATCTCTTTATCCGGAAAACTAAGTACGGTTCAAAAGCTGTATCTACTCGCAATAGTCGTGCTTATTTTCTCTGATAGTTTGGTTTTTGTGGCGCTGCTAACGGTGCTGGGTCTAACTGCTGAATTCTGGCCTCTATTTAACCGTGTATGGCATTCACTGGCAGGTAAAGCTATTTTGTTGCTTTTTTATGCGATTATAGCCAATTTTGCATTGGCTGGATCTGCTTCCGTCGTCAATGAGGTTGTCGGTGTTTCATCATCACACTTTAACTACACTCATAACTTTGCCATTTTGCTTTTCTTGCCCTCTTGGGCTTTAGCTATGAGCATTATTGCGTTACTTTTACTACAGATAATTGCACCGATATATTTCTTTTTATTGCTTATAGCAAGGCCCTTTGGCATTAAAGGTTTTAG
>NZ_PJBM01000053.1:0-2567 GCF_002836075.1 Shewanella sp. GutDb-MelDb
TGTTAGCGGCTTGAATCAATAGCGCTTCAACACTCTGGCTTCTATTGCGAAATAAGTTATAAGTAGTGATACATAAGCTGAAAATCACGAAATATATCAAAAAATAAATCCAGAAGTACTCTTTATTAACCTGCGATTTTAGTTCATTAGAAACAATGATATAACCTCTGGCCAGGCCATAGTCATGCTCAATAACAAACCATGTTGAATCTTGTCGAAGAGGAGGTGCCTCGTCTATAAGCTTGAGCTGATAGGACATACATGACTGGCAATTAAAAGAGAAATAGTCTCTTAGTCTTACTTTATTCAAAAAAACAATATACTTGTTGCTAGTTCCTTTTATCATGATTGCAATTTCTTCCTGACCTGTTACTTCTGAAACGTAGCGTATCAAAGGATATGTAGTCGGGTTTAGTTTAGAATTATGAGAAACAATACCATTACTTGTACATAAGGTTTGCTTATCAAGCACCACACCTACAAACTTGAGTTCAGGCTCAGAATAATCAATTTTTCTTAAAGCTTGGCGGACATCATTAGAGCAGTTGTTAGGCAACACTAAACCCGAAAGGAGCTGGTTTACACGCGCGAAGTTGAGTTTTTTTCTAGCTATGTATTGTGCTGAATCTCGTTCCATCCAAAAATTAACCACTGCAAGGGACAGCCGAGTTGCTGAAAACTGTGTTATAGCAAAGCTAGCAATGGTAATGAATATAAGCCAGATAATGTTACGCTTTAAGTTGCTGATTGTCCTTTCCTCTACACTGGGACTAAAAAATATAACTATAGTATTCTATTGAAATAATTGCTTGTTCGACATTTTATATACAGCCCCTTGGTACTAAAAAAGTTCTGTCGCAAAATGAGATGTCTCATTAAGAATAGAGGGAGCGGACTCTAATACAACTATAGCGCTAAAGAATAACATTGGTCCCACTAAGTAATATTTTATGTTAAGTTTATCTGACTTAGCTTAATCATGGGTCAAAGTTTAATACCGACAAGAGAAGGCTCCGCTTCTTCACATAAATACCAGTTTAAGCATTGAGGCTGAACTCTCTTTCCGTTAACTTTACGGTGGCTTAACTCTAGGATGTTAAGCAGATATTTTACCGATAATACTTCTATTATACACAGCAAATATCCGGATAACCAAAGACGAGAATTGGCAGTTTCTAATGCCGCACCATCGGCCCCGCTCTAATAAATCACTACAGACCCATTATCACTTAGAAACAAAGTCAAATTGTAGGGTGGAGATAAACATTAGAATTACCTTTCTTAATGTGATTAAAATGTGTTATTCAGTATTTTTAGCCCATAAGACTCAGGACAGTCCACTGAGCTCTATGAAGTGTCTACAAAACTAGGGTTACCAACTACTGAACCTATATTTGCTCAGCATCTCTGGCGTTACTTTTATTTAATATGTTCACAGTCTTCTCTTTTATAAATTGCTTTAGCGTAAGAAGGGAGAAAGGTTTTAATATTAATGAATCATCTGTTATAGGTATTATAGGCAATCCTTTCAACTGTTGTTCTGTTGATGTCAATAATAATGAAGATGACTGGCCTGCACATATATTTTCTATTAAAAAAATCATTGCCTCAAATTGTTGCACTGCAGACTTTGTAGTTGAGTCCATATCATAAAAAATAACATCAGCACTTTCTAGTAACAATGTTGATTGAGAATGCCTCAATTGACTATGACTTAACCTTACAACATTCACTCGATCTGTTCCGAGGATATCTAGAAATACTTTTTTTTGACAGCTCGCTATAAGGTCATACTCACTAACAATTATTATTTTCATTCAAACAACAAACTTCATACAGCCATACCCCTGTTAGTTCCCTTATGCATTCATAAACTTGAACACGGTGTTTGTGAAACCTTTAAATACTTAAAACCACCATGCTGAATGCATCTCTAACTGCCAACACTGTTTGGATGGCTACATTTTAATAAATAATCCTATAACCAAGACAGCCGTTACATCGTAAAACTTAATTACTTAATTAAGCCAGAAGGTTAGCGATTTCAATTAATGTCTCTATTAAACCTAACTACACCCAACGACTAAAGTCCTAACTTGGATAAGTTAGGACTTTTTAAGATAAACAGCACTTTATTGCTATTACTTCTGATCAGATTTCCATTCCCGACACAGATGCCGATGACTTTGCACTTCCCTATCATGTTTTTCGATTACACTATTAAAATACTCGACTTAAAGCACTTCAATCAAGCCGAGTACCTTACCCGTAAACAAGAGCTAGAACTTCTACTGTCACGAATCGATAAAAACTGGTATAGCACAAAATTAATTTGAATTTGAGATATATAAAGTACGATCAAGAGGTGTAGAGGGCAAAATCAATCTGTGATGGCAATAGTAGTTGCCCTTATTGACTAAAATAACACCAGTTATCAACTGCCTGGATGTGAGGCGTTCTGACTAATTCTATGCATTTTACTTGCAGCATCAACCATCTAACGCCTAGATTTGGACGTAGGTTAACTTAGAAACGCAAAACCTGTGAACTTTGGTTATTCCTAGTTA
>NZ_PJBM01000054.1:0-2291 GCF_002836075.1 Shewanella sp. GutDb-MelDb
ATGACCGTAATATCTGCCAGCTGAAGAAGATCTTCAATCTGCGATGCATTTAAATTAATCAGTTTCATCACTGATTGCAACTACTATTTTGGCATATGAGTAATGTTCATCTAAATGTCACTTTTTTAGCACTCAGATAAATGCGCTGCTGTCTGTTTTGATGACAAGACAGTTATAGCTAACTATTTCGGCGGGTATAATTCTTTTTTGAGGCGTTGCATATCGGCTAGGGTATTTAACCAAAAAGCGGCTTACGTTACACTTCACCGATTTTTATTTTTAATGGCAATAATGTTGGACTCTATGACAACTAAGTACGGTGGCTTTTGAGCGTTAAATTGACACAGCAAGTCGCGACGACTTTTTCTGCTGACGGCGCGCTGGCAAAAGCCATTAAAGGGTTTAGTCGCCGCGAAGTGCAGCAACAGATGGCTGAAGCGGTCAGTGAGTCGATAAGCAGTCGCGATAATTTAGTCGTTGAAGCGGGCACTGGAGTCGGTAAAACGTTTGCCTACCTCATTCCTGCGCTGCTGAGCAGTAAGCAGATTATCGTGAGTACGGGCAGTAAAAATCTGCAAGAACAGCTGTTTTATAAAGATCTTCCGGCATTACTGTTGATGCTAGGCCTCACGCCTAAAGTGGCGCTACTTAAAGGCCGCAATAACTATTTATGTCAGCATCTTATGGAGACAGAGTTATCGGGTGCAAGCTCGATGGATACTCAAATTCTTGATGATTTACTGAGGATCAATCAATGGGCAGGACGGACCATTGACGGCGACCTTGGCGGCTTAACGTCGGTTTCTGAAAACTCAGCGGCATTGCCATTGATTAATAGTGCAAAAGAGACCTGTATTGGTCAGCGTTGCGACCATTATGATGTCTGTTTTACCCGCAAAGCACGTAATCGTGCGATGGATGCGCGGATCATTGTGGTGAATCATCACCTGTTCTTGGCTGATAGGATCATAAAAGAAACTGGCTTTGCAGAGTTACTCCCAGACTCTGATGTGGTTATTTTTGACGAAGCCCATTTACTCCCCGATATCGCCGTCAACTATTTTGGTCAGCAGTGCTCAACTCGGCAAATTGCTGAACTGCTTGAACGTTTCGCCGATATTTATCGTACTGAATTACGCGATGCAAAGCAGATCGAGCTATTAAGCGCACGTTGTTTAACGCTGTTAAATGAATGGCATCAGGCACTCTTTGCCACTGGAGACACTGATTGGCGCCGAATGCTGAGCAATAAAGCCTTGTCAGTCCTGTCTTGGTCGCTGCTAAAAGAGCTAAATGCACTGCAAGCCTTATTACAAGGACACGTTGGCCGCAGCGATAATTTGGATGATGCGCTTGAAAAACTTGATGCTAATACGGCAAAGTTACAGCTATTTTTTCTGTGTGAGAACAATCAAGCGGCGTACAGTATTGATTATGGTCATCGTTATCTCATGCTTAGGATCGCGCCCATTGATGTCGCCAAGGAGTGTAAAAAGCTGTTTGATGAGAATATCGCGTGGATCTTTACGTCGGCAACCTTACAGATAAATCAAGACTTAAGCCTGTTTACCAAGCAACTAGGCATCGGTAAGTGCAAGGAGCTGTTACTACAAAGCCCATTTGATTACGCCAACAATGCGTTGTTTTGCGTCCCTCGGCATCTTGCCAGCGTCAGTAACCATAATGCGATCCTACCGCAATTTGTCGATGTATGCATTAGAGCGATTGAAGCAGCAAAAGGTCGCACCTTTATCTTATTCACCAGCCATCGAATGCTTAAGCTGGTGGCTATCGAGTTACAACGGCGGGTGTCTTACCCATTGCTGGTACAAGGACAAGCGAACAAGCAAAGCCTATTAAAAAAGTATCGTCAATTGGGCAATGCAGTATTACTTGGTACGGGGGCATTTTGGGAGGGAGTTGATGTTAGAGGCAAGCTGCTTAGCTGCGTGATCATCGACAAATTACCCTTTGTGTCACCGGAAGATAATCTCTATCGTGCCCGTAGTGAGAGTATTTCACGTGAAGGTAAAGACCCCTTTACCGAGATCTCACTGCCGCAAGCGGTTATCTCTCTCAATCAGGGGGTTGGCCGATTAATTCGCGATGAAAAAGATCGCGGTGTACTTATTTTATGTGATAACCGCATTGTTAATCGACCTTATGGGCAAGCATTTCTAAACTCGCTACCGCCAATGGCTAGAACGCGAGAGCTGGACAACGCGGTACAATTTCTACAACAGATTAAGTAGCCGAAAGAAGAGCTTAGGTTATGAGTATAATAATCAGAT
>NZ_PJBM01000055.1:0-2394 GCF_002836075.1 Shewanella sp. GutDb-MelDb
GAAGAAGCAGGAGTGGGACGCAGAGAAATGGCCTTTAAATAGAAATTATCAACATAGCTATTTTATATATTGCTGTTAATGAGAGGGGAGTTCTAATTCTTCTGCTATCACCTCCCTGACGACCATAATGGCATGAAATAGATGCGCTTTAAAAAACATCATACCAACGGACTAATAGGCTGCAATTTAAGGTCACTTTATTACGTTGGTGAAGCTAAGCTGACTTAAAGCATTAAATAGCCAATTTTAGACGTAATGCGTCCCCATGAAGCATGCAAGTTATGAGTGTATGACGTTGAAGGTGGCTAGTTGATCAGGCCAATACTGACAAGTACCTGGATTAGCCCCTCGCTTGTCATCTCTGATCACTCGGCCTGTATCATCAACCAGTTCAGGCACTAGTAAAGAAGTTTAATCAAACGACGTAATTAATCATCGTTGTATAATTAACTACGTAGTGAAAGGAGTTTAACTAACGCAAACACGATCCCTTCCTTCTTGTTTAGCTCTATATAACGCCTTATCAGCTAAAGTCAGAGCACTCTTAATCTCGTTGGTATCTCGGTAACCTGCAGTACCAACACTGATTTTCACTTCTAAACTCAAGCCCTCAACTTCAAAGTTTTCCTTTGAAACCATCAACCTTAACTGGTCGCATATCTCTTTAGCTTGTTCAATTTTAGTTATAGGCATTAACAGTATAAACTCTTCCCCTCCACTTCTACATAAAACGTACTTATCTGAAACGTGCTCCATACAAAAGTTAGCAAAGCCTACCAAAACTCCATCACCAACATCATGGCCATATTTATCGTTTATTTTCTTAAAAAAATCGATATCAAAGATGGCAATAGAACCATAATCCACTACGCTATGGAAAGCTTTAATTTTGCGCTCAAACCCACGCCTATTTAGCAAACCAGTTAAAAAATCAGTATGAGCCTCGTTCTCAAATATAAACTTTTGTTTCTCACTGCCTTGATATTTTTTGAAGTATCTTATAGGCAACAAAACTAATAAAAACAGAGCTAAAAGTAAGAGGAACACAAGGGTTCTAAAATAAACGCCTGAATTAACCTTAGATACAGATAGTTCCCATTTAACATTAGAAAAACCAACCACACCCTTTATTAATGAACCTTCTAACCTCCCCTTTGAGCTTATCAACTTTTCATTCTCCCCCTTACAACCAAGGTTATACCCTAAGACTAAATAATTATCAAAACCATGTTTTGACAGTACATTATCCACAACATCATTTATTGACTCTAAATACACTATTGAAGATATAAACCCCCAAAATCCATTATCCGTTCGAACAGTTCTTCTAACGATAAAAGCTTGCTTTCCATTCTGAACTAATTTTACTGGACCGATAATGCTAACATCTTTTTTTAATATCGATTCCATGCAACCTAACTTTATATTCTCACCACTTAGAATGTCATGACCAATTGCATTTTTATTATCATCATAAGGGTAAACATAAGAGACTACTCCATTCGGCAGAAGGATTATTGATTCTACATCGCTATAACCTTCAGTTAGTTGTTTAGCTGCCAGATTGAATTTTTTTAATGTGATAGCTTTTCCATCAGATATTTCAATCATTTCTTTTAAGACTTCAGATGAAATCAATGCACCATTGAAAATGGCCTTTACAGCTTTATTTAGATCAGCAACAACATTAGATAAATGCTTTTCATCTTTTACTTTGTCTAAGGAACTAACTATAAATTCAGTAGCCAAAAACAGTATAATTATAAACAAAAAAACAAAGAGCTTATTCAACATCATAACTACTCATCTATGCAATCAAACACAGCCTCATTTAGAGTTCTTCTTGCAAAATAGAACACTACAGCTCAAATTCACAAGTGCAACAATAGAAGCCATTCGCCAAAAACCGTAATCAGGGCATTTATTCCCTAGAAACCATTAGCCAAAACCATAATCAGGGCATTTTCACCCTAGAAACCATTCACCAAAAAAACGCAATCAGGGTATTTACTCCCTAGAAACCATCCACAAAAAAACGCAATCAGGGCATTTACCCCCTCTTTTTCTAGATAACAGCCTAAACTTAAAGTACTTCAAAATTTATTCCTTTAATGCAGGAGGAGTCTTAGTGCTACATATAAAAACAATGAAATCAAAATATCCTATTTTGGGATACTTTTCAATCTGAAATATCATTTGATCATGAAAAATAAAAAATGGTCAGACAGAGAGGAATCTCTACGTAACGCATTGAAAAATATGCGTAAAAATGTGTACTTAAATCAAAGCCAATTAGCTCAAAAGTTAGACAAACCACAAAGTTTCGTATCGAAATACGAAAGTGGTGAACGACAACTTAGAATTTTGGAGTTAGAACGGGTGTGTATTGCTTGC
>NZ_PJBM01000056.1:0-2370 GCF_002836075.1 Shewanella sp. GutDb-MelDb
TATGCGACGGCGATGCACGTAAAGCATTAAACCTTATCGAATTGATTAGCGATATGCTTAAAGACGGTGAAGTTTTCACCGAAGCGATGATCATTCAGGTGGCAGGCCAGCAACTCGCGGGGTTTGATAAGAATGGCGACCAATACTACGACCTAATTTCAGCGGTACATAAATCTATTCGTGGCTCAAACCCCGACGCTGCGCTTTATTGGTATTGCCGAATGCTCGAAGGTGGCTGCGATCCTCTCTATATTGGCAGACGGTTACTTGCCATCGCGTCAGAAGATATCGGCAATGCAGATCCTAATGCGATGTCTGTTGCGGTCAATGCTTGGGAGTGTTTTCATCGAGTGGGCCCCTCTGAAGGGGAAAGAGCGATAGCACAAGCTGTTTTGTACCTAGCAAGTGCGCCCAAAAGTAATGCTGTCTACACCGCTTTTAAAGCCGCAAGACAGCTTGCACGAGAAACGGGCAATGAAAGTGTACCGGAGCATTTAAGAAATGCACCGACTAAACTGATGCAAGACATCGGTTACGGTGAAGGATATCGATACGCTCATGATGAACCCAATGCTTATGCTGAAGGGGAGGTTTACCTGCCTAAATCGATTGCCGATAGCCGTTTTTATTATCCAACAGAGCGCGGATTTGAGAAACGAATAAAAGAAAAGCTTGAGCACTTAGCGATTCTTAATCAGCAAAGTAAGGTAAAAAGATATGAGTAATATACTTTTTGTTGCGTTAGGTGGGTCTGTTGGTGCAGTTTTACGTTATCTTATCTCAATTTTAATGCTTCAGGTGTTTGGTAGTGGATTTCCTTTTGGTACACTTGTAGTCAATATACTGGGATCATTTTTAATGGGTGTTGTATACGCCTTTGGTCAAGTCAGTGAAGTGAGCCCAGAAATTAAAGCATTTATTGGTGTGGGAATGTTAGGCGCCCTCACTACGTTTTCTACTTTTTCCAATGAGTCTTTATTGCTGATGCAAGAAGGTTATTTGGTTAAAGCGATTTTGAATGTTGTTGTCAATGTAGGCGTGTGTATATTCGTCGTTTTTCTAGGACAGCAATTGGTGTTTTCTCGTTATTAACTATTAAGACAATAAGACATGTTAGATCCAAAATTTTTACGAAATGAATTAGAAGTAACCGCTGAGCGTTTAGCAACTCGTGGTTTCATTTTAGATGTCGACCGTTTAGGTAAATTAGAAGAAAAGCGCAAGTCGCTGCAGGTCGCTACCGAAGAGTTACAAGCTTCACGCAATGCGATCTCAAAATCGATTGGCCAAGCAAAAGCAAAGGGTGAAGATGTTGCCCCTATTATGGCTAAAGTCGGCACTCTTGGTGCAGAACTTGATGCTAAGAAATTAGAATTATCTGCATTGCTTGAAGAGCTTAATGCTATTGCGATGAGCGTGCCTAACTTACCGGACGAATCAGCACCGATTGGCAGTGATGAGTCTGGTAATGTTGAAGTACGTCGCTGGGGTACACCAAGAGAATTTAGCTTCGACGTCAAAGATCATGTTGAACTCGGTGAAACACTTGGCGGGCTTGATTTTAAGAGTGCTGTTAAAATTACCGGTACGCGCTTTATTATAATGAAAGGCCAAATTGCTCGCATGCATCGTGCGTTAGCACAGTTTATGCTTGACCTTCATACGACTGAACACGGCTACACTGAGGCTTACGTTCCGCTGCTGGTCAATGAAGATAGCTTGTTGGGCACAGGACAGTTACCCAAGTTTGGTGAAGACCTGTTTCATACCAAACCCGCAACAGAAGAGGGGCAGGGCCTAAGCCTTATCCCAACCGCTGAAGTGCCACTGACCAACATGGCTCGCGATACTATTATCGATGAAGATGAGTTGCCGGTAATGTTGACGGCTCATACACCTTGTTTCAGAAGTGAAGCGGGTTCATATGGCCGTGATACTCGTGGATTAATCCGTCAGCATCAATTTGATAAGGTAGAGCTAGTACAGCTAGTAAAACCAGAAACTTCAATGCAAGCGCTTGAAGAGCTGACGATTCATGCTGAAACAGTGCTACAGAAACTTGAACTTCCGTACCGCACTATGGTGCTATGTACCGGTGATATGGGCTTTGGCTCAAGCAAGACGTTTGATATCGAAGTCTGGTTACCGGCTCAAAACACTTTTAGAGAGATTTCATCGTGCAGTAACATGCAGGATTTCCAGTCTCGTCGTATGCAAGCCCGTTTTAAAGCTAAAACAGCTAAGAAACCAAGCCTATTACATACGCTTAATGGTTCAGGCCTTGCAGTAGGTCGTACCTTAGTGGCTGTCCTTGAAAACTACCAGAATGAAGACGGTTCAATTACGATACCTGAAGTGTTACGTGGTTAC
>NZ_PJBM01000057.1:0-2362 GCF_002836075.1 Shewanella sp. GutDb-MelDb
ATTACATTTTATTTTTTGTATTCATGTCTATATGTGATTACTATAGCTGCAAGTGCTATTGTTTAGTAATAATTTAAATATTAATATATATTCATGGATGTATTGTAATGCGAAAGGAACTCTCTAAATTAGATTATTTCACACTTAAAGTTCTCATAGGTTTATTTGAATTTAAGAACTGCAGTGTCGTAGCTGAGAAACTAAATACAACTCAGCCTAAAGTCAGCCGTGCCTTAAGCAGCCTCCGTGAAGTCATCCAGAATGAACTGTTTGTGCGTCAGCAGTATGGTTTACAACCCAATTCGATGGCCGAAAAAATCTATCCTTTGGCTAAATCGATAGTCGCTACACTGGAAGAAATAGATCAGGTGGCTATGAGTCAATCAGGTGTAAGACGTGTTGTTAATGTGGCGGTTCAGGAGCATATGTCTGCATTTTTTTTGGAGGCAATATCGGAAGTTTGTGTTCATTTGAAACAGGAAGTGAGCGTTAACATTCAGCCCTGGTGTGATAATGTTTCCCAACTGATTGCCCAAGGTAAGCTGGACTATGCAATCACTGCTAACTCGACTTATCACGAGATGATAGAAAACCTTGAACTGGGTGAGGTAAGTTATCGGTTCGTTGTCGCCAAGAAAGGTCATCCCATTTTTCGAAAGCCCCTGAGTTATTCATCGCTTATCGAAAATCGACTGGTTTTTATCAATTATTGCCAGGTGGGCTCAAAGCCTAACTGGTTCGAATCCATTGTGAAGCTACGAGGTGAGGAATTAAAGCTAATCTTAAAGACCTCTTGCCACAACATGGCGCTGGATCATATCGTTAAATCCGATGACGTGTGTTGTACCGCATCCATTTTTGCCTATCAATATTTTAAGAATCGTGATGATACTGACTTTATCGATGCGACAGACTTTTGTCATGTTGAGTTAGCTAAGGCTAAAAAAGAATTGGAGCCGGCAGAGCATCAAAAATATTATTATTACCTGCAATATCATCATTCTAATGAGAATGAATTTACACATCTTTTGTCGGAAATAATGAAGCGAAAAATTGACTTTATGCAAGACGAATATGAGCAGGCAAAATCACTCGTCACTATAGAATAGACCCCGCTAACATCAGGCTATCGATAGTTTAACGCTAATGGAATCTTTCTAGATGAAAGGTTTCATTAGGGAGTCTAACTTGCCGTTTAATCGCTAGGGGAAAATGGTATACCTGCGTTTAACTTGAATCCGTATGTTCTGTGTCGATATTTCCTCAAAAAAATAGTGAGTACTTGTTCACTCACTATTGATGTCCAAGGACAGATGGCTAAGCCCATTATTAATAATGCCAAAGTCTCAGTGCAGTGCAGTGTTGACCAAACCTTGAATTTGAGTGGATAACCATTGCTGGTTAGGCTCTGCTTTGGCCTTATTGTAAACCAGATATAAAGTTGGCACCTTGATTTGCATATAGAGTCGCTCTGACTCGACATCTGAAATCCGACAAGCATGCAGGTTGTGGGTACTGTTTATCATGTTATATATGGAGCTGTAGGGGAGCAAGGCGACGGCTTGGGTTGATCTTAGGTATTCAAATAAGCCGGATAGACTGCTGAGATCCATCTCAGTGTTAAGTTGAATACCGTTTAAATGGCAATAGGCTTGAAATGGACTCATTTTTTGTTTAGTAACATCAACATTCACATTAACAAATGGATACTCAGCAATCGATTCTAAGGTGATCTCTTGTTTGAGTATTGGATGTTCATGGTGGCAGATGAGAAATAATTTATTCAGTTTTTTTAATGGAATGGCTTCGAGCTGCTCATCTATGTCCTTGATGTCCTCAATCATGTTGCAGCAGCACAGACCTATATTGACCTCACCGGTGACGATACTATCTATTGAATTTCTTGTGCAGGTTGAGATATTAAAGCTCATATCTTTTCCCGCATTCCTAATCGAAGTTAATAGTACTTTTGGGAATGTGTAGGAGATTAGATCAGGTGAAGCTATTTCAAAGTGATGAGTCAGTTCGACACTATTTTCTCCGTGTAGCTTTTGTAGGTTTTTCGAACATTCTACAATCTCCTTCACAATAGGGTATATTTTCCCTGCGAATTCATTTGGTACTAGCCCATGTTTTTTTCTGATGAATAGCTCATTGCCAAAGATTTCCCTAGCATGCTTGAGGCATCGACTTATTTTCGGCGCGGGTATGTTTAACTGGTGAGATACTGACGTTGCCGATTTACTCTCATAGAGATGAACTAGTATATTTAAACTGAGTAAATCCAAGTCGCTAAAGCTTATATCCCTCATTTATAATGCCTCTTTAAAATAGTTTTTACTTATTTAATAATAATCTTTTT
>NZ_PJBM01000058.1:0-2332 GCF_002836075.1 Shewanella sp. GutDb-MelDb
TATTACCGACTTAAGCCTCTGTCGGACTTTAGCAACGCATATTGATACTCACTGCCCTATTACCCTTTAAAAAAATGTTATTTACGAAATGAGCTTCCCGACGAAAGCCGACTCTTTCTAACAATTTATAAGCCGCATGATTGTCGCATTCGGTGGTCGCAATGATCCGATACTTGTTCATCGTATTAAACAGGTGTTCCATAAATGCCGAAAGTGATTTACTGCCAATACCTTTCTTGGTTTCCGGTGCCAAGGTAAAACCACTGGCGACCTTCCCCAATGTGTGCCCTGCATTGAGTCATATCATTTAATGGCATCATCATAGGTGTAATTGCTCCAGCTTTGATATTGTGCAACCTCAGGTATTGCTCGATAGCGAGTAAAGGTTTGCAGATCGCTCTTTTCGAATTGACGAATAGTTACATTACCTATTTCTACTATAATGGACATCTTTAGTGACTCGATTGGCTCTTGAATTAACGGACCTTTTAATCAACTGATAGTGTAAATAAACGGCTTTCTTCATCATACGCCGCCAATTTTTCGATTTGACTAAATACAAACCCTAATGCCTCTAGTGCCTTTATCGATGCTTGATTAGACATCGATGTTACCGCAATAAACGCTTTAGCATTCAGCTGTTGTTTGCCGTACTCCAGCACCGATGTTGCCGCTTCCCGTGCATAACCTTTCGACCAAAATGCGTTAGCAAAGCCATAACCAAGCTCATAGTCATCCCGATAGTCTCTGCGGATCAAACCACAGATCCCAATCGGCGTACCAACATCGCGCAGTGCGACTAAGTACATACCATAACCATTGTCTTGATAACTTTTAGTAAAGCTGTTGGCTATATATTCGATCGCTTTTTCGACAGTATAAACTTGCTTATCACCTATCCCCTCGATGAAACTAGGCTCGTTATAGAGCGCCATAATAAACTCGGCATCGGCTGAGGTGACTTCTCTCAAAATAAGCCGCTCGGTGGTAATTAATGCCATATAAATCCTTTTGAGTTAATTACTATTCGGTTTAGTGGTTAACGCTAAGCGTTTTCTTAAATTAGAGACTAGCTTATTGCACTGATTTCATAGCAATGGATCTTGCCAGCAACCGTTAGCGCTATCTCATCATTGACTTCACGTGTCAGTAATTTTTGACCTATGGGAGATAGAGGTGTTATCAGCATAAAACTTCCCGCTGCGGTCTGTACTTTTAAGCCCCCTGCACTCGGGCCCATAAACAGTCTACTGAATTTATCGTTTTCATCAATCAACTCAACCAGATCGCCTAGCGCTATTTGTTTTGCGACTTCCTTGGCTGTTGTATTTGATACGTTAAGTGATACATCGAGCAAGGCACTTGTTGCCGCTTTATGTTTCAATACGGCAAACAATTGCTCGTAAGCATGCATATCGTCTTTGCACTGAGCCACTCTCACTGACTGACCGTGAGCAAGGTATGATGCTTCTAAGCCAAAAGTATCGTACTTATTTTCAGCGACACTTTCGCTGCCAGTCGCCGTGTCATGGGCACGTTTAGCCGCATCAACGGCATCTTGATGCGCTGTTGCGAGGGCTTGTTGAATTGACTGTTCAATGGATATTCTTGGTAACACTTAACGACCTATTTGAGTGACTTCGATTGATTTTGCGATTTTATAAAAACTGCTTGTGAGTATCTCTTTAATATTAAGCAGCATAACATGCTTGATTAAGCTGACAAATTGGTTAACTTAGAGTGTGAATCAACGTTTTAGTTAGCAACTGAGCAGCTTAAGCGTTACTCATTATTTATCAAGTAAGGATACTGGTTGAATATTAGTCAACAATATAAGCATCGTTTAATCGTTCCCGCTAAAGTGCTAGCGCTTGTCACGCTTTTTAGCTGCGGAACGTTTTGCTTTGCACAAGATTTAGAACCCAGAAGTTATACCAATATCCCCATTGGGATGAATTTTTTAGTCGTGGGTGTAGCCCACTCAGAAGGTGATCTATCACCCGCTCCTTCAGCACCGATTGATAATGCCGATCTCAGCATAGATGCTGGGGTTGTAGGTTATGCTCATACTTTTGCCTTAGCGGGACGCTCAGCAAAAATAGACATGACAGCCAGCCGAATCTGCTACAAAGGCAGCGCCGATTTTCAAGGTCAGCGTGTCAGCGCAGACCGATGCGGTTATGGCGACCCCAACATTCGACTCTCTTGGAATTTTTACGGTGCGCCAGCATTAAAGCCGCAAGACTTCGGTGCTTGGCAACAAGGAGTGGTCGTTGGCACCAGTCTGCAGCTTACCCTACCCATTGGATCGTACGATAAAGATAAGTTAATT